>JBBSOJ010000134.1:0-8650 GCA_038259855.1 Flavobacteriales bacterium | reverse complement strand
TCGTTTTCTCTGAAACGCTTGAGTTTGTTTTTACTTCCCACTGTTTTGGTATCTATTTTTTTGGTTTAGAAGTTTTGATTGGAAAACATTTTCATGATTTGTATTTTAATTCTATTACTCCAACACTTATGAATTACACTTCTAAATTTAACATTGGGCAAAATTAAGGAAATATATGATAGTGCTTTAGTTTGTATATTTGAATGTTTACGAAATCTGCGTGAGGGATAGAGCAATTGTTTGAGCTCGCCCAATCCTTTGATCTATCAAAGGATTGGGAAGCGAGTTGTGAAAGCCCGACCATAACCCGACTTTTTAGTAGGGTTATGGACACGCCCCAACTAACCTAATGAAGAGAAACATACTTGTGGCACCGTTAAATTGGGGATTGGGTCATGCCACGCGGTGCATTCCAATTATAAATGCGCTGCTGAAATATGGCTTTGAACCTGTATTGGCAAGTGATGGTGCTGCCTTGGAATTGTTGCAAAAGGAATTCCCAAGTCTTACTAGTGTTGAACTTCCTAGCTATGACATAACTTATGCGAAAAAGCCTGCTCTTACCAAATTAAAACTACTGATTGATACACCAAAAATTCTCAAAACCATAACACTTGAAACTGAAGCGGTCAAAGACATTGTTTTCGATCACAACATCGATGGCATACTATCGGATAACAGATTTGGCGTCTTCGATGCCCGCGTTCCTTCAATTTACATCACACATCAGCTACACGTTTTAAGTGGCTCCACAACTTGGCTGAGCAGTAAAATACATCAAAATATTATCAAAAAATTTGATGCATGCTGGATACCCGATACTAATACTGATGACAGTTTGAGCGGCATGTTGAGCCATCCCCAACTTTCTAATATGAAGACGAGCTATATTGGCCCGATTAGCCGTTTTAAAAAAAAAGAGTGTGACATTCAGTACGATATAACGGTATTACTTTCTGGTCCCGAACCCCATAGAACACTCTTGGAAGAAAAATTGCTCATTGAATTTGAGAATTACCAAGGCAACGTTCTCTTTATAAAAGGTGTTATTGCGGCGCAACAGACCATCGAGCAAAGGGGTTGCTTAAAAATATACAATTATATGGTGGGTTCTCAATTGGAAACAGCCTTAAATGAAAGTGATCTTATCATTTCGCGCTCTGGTTACACTACCATCATGGATTTAGCAGCGTTGGGCAAACGATCTTTTTTTATTCCCACGCCTGGGCAATATGAGCAGGAATATTTAGCGAGACGACTGACGAAAAAAGGATTGGTACCACATTGCAAACAGCAAGATTTTAAATTAGAAAAACTAAACGCCATCCCCGCTTTTAAAGGATTGTCTCCTTATGATTATACTCCGAAGTATGAGGAATTATTCGATCTTTTCTAACGTGAATGAAAATTCACTTCCGACATTAAGCTCGCTCTCTACATAAATTTTCTCATCGTGGGCCTCAATGATATGCTTGACTATTGAAAGGCCCAGACCGGAGCCCCCTTCTCGCCTAGAGCCACTTTTATCCACTCTAAAAAAACGTTCGAACAAGCGTTTTAAATTAGCTTTTGAAATGCCCTCACCATTGTCGGTTACTCTAACAATAACTTTGTTTTTTATCAGATTTTCGATACTTACTTCGGTCGTTCCTTTCTCCTTACCGTATTTAATGGAGTTGACAATTAAGTTTGTGAGCACTTGTTGGATGCGCTCTCGATCAGCCTTCACCATGATCTTAGTGTTGTAATCCATATCGAACATCAACGTAATCTTTTTCTTTGCGGCTTTCATCTCCAAAAGGTCAAATACACTTTGTACCACCTCAACGATATCAAACTTTTCTATTTTCAAACTTAGATCGCCGACCTCCAACTTGGTTATCATATCCAAATCCTTAACAATGTAGATCAATCGTTCTACCCCTTTGCTTGCTCTAGCCAAATATTTAGTTCTGATGCGTTCATCCTCCATCGCACCATCCAAAAGTGTGAGAATATAGCCTTGTACAGTAAACAATGGTGTTTTTAACTCATGTGAGACATTGCCTAAAAATTCTTTTCGATATTCCTCTCGAACCTTTAGGGTCTCAATCTCCAATTTCTTGTCTTTGGCAAATTTGTCGATTTCTTGGGTCAACGTAGCCATGTCCGTAGTAATCGGTTGATTTATTAAAGATACCGACTCCAACAAGGTGAGATCATCGTAGATTTTTTTGACTCTTCTATAAATAAATCGTTCTACTCGGTACTGTATAATAAAAAAACAAATAGCGTAACAAATGGGAACAAAGCCTAAAACAACAAGCCAGTTATTGGAATCACTTATATACAAAAAAACACTCAATAGGAGTGTTAGGCAAATTGTAATATATAGCGACGTTTTAATCGCAAACTTGTACGATTTTTTTAATTTATTCTGCATCTAATCCACAAACTTATATCCAACGCCTTTTACGGTTTTGAAACACTTATCTCCAATTTTTTCTCGAAGTTTTCTAATATGTACATCAATGGTACGTCCACCCACGACGACTTCATTGCCCCAAACACGATCAAGAATTTCTTCTCGCTTAAATACTTTGCCGGGTTTGGTTGCTAGCAAAGATAATAATTCAAATTCTTTCCGCGGCAAAATGATATCCTTGCCCTTGTGGGATATTTTGTATTCTTCTCTATTAATCACAAGAGAACCAATTTTTAGGATGCCTTGCGTCGTATCTTCTTCCTTGAGCCTTCTTAATAAAGCCTTCACTTTACTGACGAGCACTTTTGGTTTGATTGGTTTGGTAATGTAATCATCCGCGCCAACATCAAATCCTGCCATCTGGGAGTAATCTTCACCTCTAGCCGTTAAGAACGTGATGATGACTTCACTCAATTCCGGTATTTTCCGAATTTGCTCACAGGCCTCAATGCCGTCCATCTCTGGCATCATCACATCAAGAATGATAAGATGTGGGTGTTCCTTTTTTGCTTTTTTTACCGCCTCTATACCATTCTCGGCAGTAATGACATTGTATCCTTCGGAAGATAAGTTATAGCCAACAATCTCTAAAATATCTGGTTCATCATCAACCAATAAAATTTTAATTTCTCTTTTTTTCATAAGCGCATATAAGCGGATGTAAGCGGAATTGCCTTCGTAAAGATAGGGTTAATAACAAAAAAATATAAATTGAATGTTAAATATAACATAATGGTAACCTTAAAGTAGACTGACAATTAGACCTTATTCAAAATGATTTTATTTTTGGTATTTATTTGGTACACGATTTGCACTTATATTATATATTTATTTAAAATTAGAATATTTGATGAAAAACTACTTTTTTATAATTTTTATAATAGGATTTTTGTGTTGTCCTTTTCTCGGGCTTTCGCAAAATAGCGTTTTACCCGAATCAAGATCAGGAGATATTCAGGAATTATCCATTTATCCAAATCCTGTAGAAGGAGGTAAGGTTTATATAACCTCAAAGCAAAATCTCACAAAAGATATTGTGATCTTTGATGTATTGGGAAAGAAAATTCTGGAAACTTCACTATTTGGTAAAGAATTGAATATTTCTAGGTTGCCTATCGGAATCTATATTCTTAAAATTCAGGAAGGTGGCAAATCTACCACTAGAAAATTGGTAATTAGGTGATTACAACACGATGTTATCTTTATGTTATATGTAACCAATCGGCTTGATATGCACTTCTGGTGTCTGTTTAATATTTACATTTACAGACATTCTAAAATTCAAAAATTATGAGAAAAATTTACTTTTTAATAGTGTTTTCAATAGTGGGCGCTGTATCCTTTGGTCAGGTTATCGCTACAGATAATTTTACATATTCTGACGGGCCGCTTGTGCCCAATGGCGGTTGGGAAACTCATAGTGGGACCACAGGTAATCTGTTGATAGTACAAGGAAAAGCCTTGGTGCAGCATGGTACACCCGATGAGGATGCCAACTTACCGTTTACGCCTGTAAATTCAGGAAATATTTATTATAGTTTTGATTTTTCGGTAAATAATCCCGGAGGCGCCATTGCTGGATCTGACAATGAATATTTTGCTCATTTTAAGACTTCGGGAACCGGTTTTTTTGGTCGAATGAGCATCGTACCACCTTCAGCAAATGGCGATTTTGCAGTTGGCATTGCGACCGGCAGTGAAGCAGCAGTAGCATGGCCTACAGATTTTAGCTATGATATTACCTATCGTGCGATTGTAAGATATAGTGTTACTGACAACACGTCTCAATTATGGATTAACGCAACTTCGATTTCTGATGCATCTATTTCTGGAACTTCTGGAACAACTCCAGGTTCAACCATCGCATCTTTTGCATTACGTCAATCTGATTCAAATTTAAATGAAGGTATTCTAGTGGACAACTTAATTGTTTCTAGTACGTTTGAAGCAGCAACATTGACCACCAATGATTTCAATGTAAAAAGTTTCACCGTGTATCCAAACCCATCAACTACGGGTTACGTCACCATCGGGAGTCCATCAAAATCAGAACTTACTATTGCCATATTTGATGTATTGGGTAAAAAAGTCATGACATCTACCGTTGTTAATAACCGTTTGAATGTTTCTAGACTTAATTCGGGTGTTTACCTTATAAAGATCACTCAAAACGGAGCGTCTATCACAAAAAAACTAATTATTAAATAAGATTTCAAACATCTAATATAAAAGCGTTGCCATCATTGGTAGCGCTTTTTTATTTTATCTACTTTTGACATCATGATAGATACTGATGCTATTTTTAATATTAAGTCTGAAGAAGATTTTAATGCAAGGGCCTTTGAGGTTTTTAGATTTCAATTTGAAAACAATCCGATTTATAGGTCGTTTTGTGACTTATTATACAGTCATCCGAGTGATGTAAAGCATATTGAAGACATCCCTTTTTTACCGATTGAATTTTTCAAAAGCCATCACGTTGTTAGTGTTAACGATGACATTCAGAAGACATTTACCAGTTCTGGTACGACCGGAAGTCTGACAAGTCAGCATCATATCAGTGATCTATCCATTTATGAAAAAAGTTTCAAAATGGGCTTTCATCATTTCTATGGGAATGTTGAAGATTATGTCATTTTGGCTCTTTTACCTTCTTATTTAGAACGTGAGGGCTCTTCACTGATTTATATGGTAGAACATTTAATCACTGACTCTAAACACAAAGAAAGCGGGTTTTATCTAGATTCTCAATCAGATTTAAAAGACACCTTGATAAAACTGGATACCGCTGGTAAGAAAGTATTATTAATAGGCGTCTCCTTTGCACTATTGGATCTGATCGAAACCCATCAATTCAAATTAAAAAATACCGTCGTCATGGAAACTGGAGGCATGAAGGGACGTCGGAAGGAATTAATTAGAGACGAACTGCACGCACTTTTAAAACAAGGCTTTGGCGTAGAACATATTCATAGTGAGTATGGCATGACGGAATTATTAAGTCAAGGCTACTCCAATGGTAATGGTATTTTCAACTGTCCTCCGTGGATGAACATCCGAATTCGCGATACAGAAGACGCCTTAACAATCTTGACTACCAAAAAAACTGGCGGTATTAATGTTATTGATCTAGCCAATGTAAATTCCTGCTCTTTTATCGCCACTCAAGATCTTGGAAAACTTCAAAAAAATGGCTCCTTCGAAGTCATTGGTAGATTTGACTCTTCAGATATCAGAGGTTGCAATCTGATGGTATTATAATGTTTTGTTAAACTCTGTAATCGAAGTCTTCCTTAACCGACAAACTATGTACAACAGTAAGTTGTAAGTTTGTTATAAAGCAAACGGAACTCACATCCAAAAAAATTAAAAAAGCCGATAAGATCGAAATGTTATGATATAACGCTCATAGCTTTTGAAAAAGAAAAGTTTTTAAGTTGATTGATTGGTTTTTTAACGCCTGACTAAAGTTTACTTCGTCAGGCGTTTTTTTATATTGGTTCTTGATCAAGTTATAATCAATTCAAAAACTGAATTAGGATTAAGAATGCATATCAGATCAATTCACTTTTATGATATAAGTGTTTTTTTTACCCTTGTTTAGCAGAATGTATCTGTCATTTATCAAATCATCGGAGGACAATGTATAACCTTCATCAACTTTCTCTTTATTCACAGCTATTGAATTTTGTTGCAATGCGCGTCGAGCCTCACCATTGGAAGCCAAAAAATTAGTTTTAGCCGATAAGGCACCAATCATATCCAAGCCTTCCTCAAATTCTGAACGAGAAAGTTCAGCTTGCGGTACGCCTTCAAAAACATCTAAAAACGTGGCTTCGCTCAACGATTTGATATCTGCTTTAAAACTTGTGCTAAATAAAATACCGGATGCTTTTTCTGCATTTTCAAACTCTTCTTTAGAATGTACCATCACCGTAATCTCTTCGGCTAATCGCTTTTGAAGAACTCTCAAATGTGGCGCTTCCTGATGAGCTTTTATGATGTCCTTTACCTCATCTTCCGTTAAGAACGTAAATATTTTTATATATTTCTCCGCATCGATATCACTGGAATTCAGCCAATATTGGTAAAATTTATAAGGTGAGGTTCTATTGGCGTCAAGCCATATATTACCGCCTTCACTTTTGCCAAATTTAGAGCCATCGCTTTTGGTGATCAATGGACATGTTATGGCATAGCCCTTACCATTGCCGATGCGACGAATCATTTCCGTACCTGTCGTAATATTACCCCACTGGTCGCTGCCACCCATTTGTAGCGTGCAATCTTTCTCTCTATATAAGTGAAGAAAATCATAACCTTGTACCAATTGATAGGTAAACTCTGTAAAGCTCATACCATCCGCCGATTCTGAAGATAATCTATTTTTTACCGAATCTTTGGACATCATATAATTCACGGTAATGTGCTTGCCAACGTCTCGAATGAATTCCAGAAATGAAAATTCTTTCATCCAATCGTAATTATTGACCAATACAGCAGAATTTTGCGCATTGCCATCAAAATCAAGAAATTGAGATAATTGCTTTTTGATGGCAGCTTGATTGTGACGCAATGTTTTTTCATCAAGTAGGTTCCGTTCATTGGATTTTCCTGAAGGATCACCTATCATTCCGGTGGCGCCACCTACTAATGCTACAGGCTTATGTCCGCTTTTCTGAAAGTGCGCCAAGAGCATGATGGGCACTAAATTTCCAATGTGCAAAGAATCAGCCGTAGGATCAAACCCGACATAGGCACTTCTCATCTGCTCCATTAAATGGTCTTCAGCTCCTGGCATCACGTCATGGATCATATTTCTCCAAGTTAGTTCTTCTACGAAATTCTTCATTAGTCTGTTTTAATTTTAAAATCGAAAACAAAGATAAAAATCAATGTGTAATTACTAATATTAAATTCTTTAATTTAGTTCTATGATATTAGTTACAGGAGGCACTGGATTGGTTGGTTCGCATTTACTTTATAAGCTTTTAAATAGTGATGTACCAGTGAGAGCAATTTATAGAAGAGCCCATAAGTTGGAAGCTGTCAAAAGGGTGTTTGGTTATTACACAGACAAAGTTGATGCACTTTATAACAAAATTGAATGGGTGGAAGCCAACCTCAATGACGTCACAGAACTATCACAAGCATTTGGAGATGATATTTCAGAAGTGTATCACTGCGCGGCGTTCGTTAGTTTTGAGCCAGATAAATACCATGAGTTACGTAAAATCAATATTGAGGGGACCGCAAATATTGTAAATCTATGCATAGCGAAAAACATAAAAAAGTTATGCTATATATCTTCCATTGCAGCCCTTGGTCATGAATTGGACCCTGATAAATTAATCACAGAACGTACTATTTGGAATCCCGAAGACGATCACAGTGTGTATGCCATCACGAAATATGGTGCAGAAATGGAAGTTTGGCGCGGTACCCAAGAAGGTGTTGATGCCGTTATCATTAATCCGGGTGTTATTTTGGGGCCAGGCTTTTGGAAAGGCGGCGGAAGTGGTAGCCTCATTAAGCAGGTGTATAAAGGATTTCCGTACTACACTAAAGGGATCACGGGATATGTTGATGTGGAAGATGTAACGAGCGCGATGATTCAATTAATGGAAAGTGACATTAAAAATGAATCGTTTATTGTCATATCCGAAAACTTATCATTTAAAGACTTCCAGTCAAAAGTTGCCCGAGTACTGGGCGTTAAACCTCCTCAAAAACAAGCTAGCAAATTATTATTGGAATTGGGATGGCGGATGGATTGGCTGAATCACAAACTCAAGGGGACTCGAAGAAAACTATCAAAGCAAATGGCGAAAACGGCCAATTCCAAAACAATTTATGATCCTTCAAAATTAAAAGAAACGCTCGATTTTAAATTCATACCCATGGATGATTCGATTTCTAAAACCGGTACATATTTCTTAAAAGATTTAAAGTAGGACTTAATAATCTTTATAATTTCAATTTTGTTTAGCCGGCATTGAATCGATAGCTGCAGGGTTGACATTTTCCAACGCTGGTTTTTTAGATAGGTCCAGAGAATCTTTCAGTTTTTTCTCTACAATTTCCAACGAATCGTTGATTATTTTAGAGGCTTCCAATCGTAGTTTAACCCGCTCCATGATTTCTTCGTAGGTTTTGGTATCGTATGAATAATAGTCGTTGCTCTTT
>JBBSOJ010000133.1:0-8874 GCA_038259855.1 Flavobacteriales bacterium | reverse complement strand
TTCATCGTGCAATACGTTGTTTGAAAACTTTGTGTAGAGTGACGACAATTCTTTATTAATGTCGGCATAACGCTTTTTCTTTTCGGCATCGAGATTGGCACCTTCCATTTCGAAACGTTTGTAGATTAAATCGACCACACGTTGTTGGTCTGCTTCCAAAGGTTTGGTTTGAGAGGCATCGTACACTGCTTTGATGCGTTTGAACAGTTTTTCGTTTTGGGAAATTTTAGAACCGTACTCCGATAATTTTGGTGCCAATTCTGTTTGAATGTCCCTGAATTCGGGAGAGGATTGGTTACTGCTCAAAATGCCATAATAGGTGTAGACTCTGTCCAATTCCTTTCCGGAGCTTTCCATGGCAACGATGGTGTTTTCAAAGGTGGGAGCATCAGGATTGTTGGCAATCTTATCGATGTCAGCCAAGCTTAATTCCATGCCTTTTTCCATGGCTTCCTTGACATCGGATACTTCCATTTTGTCAAAGGCTGGGACGCCTTCATAGGGTCCTGACCATTCTTGCAGTAATATATTGTTGTTATTCATGGCTGTATCGTCTTTTTTGGATGTCTCGTTGCAACCTGTGAATGCCAGTAAAGCACACAGCCCAAGAGTTGTGATATGTTTCGTTTTAAGTTGATGTGTCATTTTTATAAATGGAGTTTTAAAGTTATGTAAGAAATATACTAATTTTTAGTTGATGATTTCCACTTTTTGAATATAGATATTTTTTAATGGCCATTCAGAGTCATCTGTTTTTTGGGCAGCGATTTTATCGACAACGTCCATGCCATTGATTACTTTTCCAAAAGCTGTGTATTGACCATTTAAATGATGTGCACCTTTTTCGCTTTGAACGATGAAAAATTGGTAAGGGGACGCCATTTTATAGGCATTGTCAATCTCACTACTTGGCATGCTGATAATGCCTCGATCGTGTTTAAACCCTTTTTTAGTATCTGGAGGCAATAAGTAAGAACCAATATCACGCCTTTTTTTTCCAACCTCAATATCATCACTGTTTCCTCCCTGAATGACAAAATTTGGTACGACACGGTAAAATTGAGTGCCATCAAAATAGTCACGTTTGGTGAGATAGATAAAATTTGCGCGATGGTACAACGTTTCTGGGAACAACTGAATGTCTATAATTCCAAAATCGGTGGTCATACGCACTTTATCTTCTTTATGTTTTTTATCGTACTCTTGAAAAAAGTAGAGTGCATTATCCTCGTTCAGCGTCGGATATTTTGATTCTTTGATAGTAATGGTGTCTTTTTGATTTACTACTGGAAGTTCTGTGGAATCTGTCGTTGAAGTCTTATTACTTTTACCAGATTGCTTATCTTCACAATTGAAAATTAATAAACAATAGCATAGCAACATTAGATTTTTCATAAAGCAATGAATTTTGAAACATTTTTACATTCAATATCAAAAATAGGGCAAATTCCGCTTCCGGGACCAACATCTCAATTCAAAATGTCACCACCTTTCCGATTGGAATTGTTGAATGAACAGAAGGAAGCGATGAAAACATCCAGAAAAGCCGCAGTAACAGCCTTGTTTTATCCGGATGAACAACAAACCACAAAACTTATCCTGATTTTGAGAAAAACCTATAAGGGCGTTCATTCTGCACAAGTAGGTTTTCCAGGCGGGCGACTAGAAGACGTTGACGCCAGTATGCAAGATGCGGCAATTAGAGAAACTTGGGAAGAAGTAGGCGTACCCATGGAAGATATTGAGGTTGTAAAATCCATGACGGAAATGTACATTCCGCCTAGTAATTTTACTGTATTTCCCTTTTTGGCAATCACCCGAAAAACTCCGATGTTCGTAAAACAAGACGAAGAGGTTGAGGATTTAATTGAAGTGCTCTTAACAGATTTTATGGAAGAATTGTCCATAACAAGCGTCCATGTGATGACCTCGCTTCAAAAGGAAATGGAAGTACCTGCTTACCGATTGAACGGACATATTGTTTGGGGTGCTACCGCCATGATGTTAAGCGAGTTAAAAGACTTATTAAAAAAGGTGCTGTAAATGCGGTATTTTAGTAAATTTGTTTTACGAAAAAGCGAAATTTAAAGAAGGTGTCATTACAGTTTTAAGTGTGTTAAGCACGTAATGTCACAAAACTTTTTTGTTTTTAAATTTAAGATTTTCGAGGTCGTATTTTTCAAATTGTAGTTTGAACATTAACAATGGGATTATTCAGAAAAAACCCTTTTGGGCATATACTTTTTATCAAAAAATGGTTGATTCGTATTTTAGGAGCAGCCACACATCGGCGGTACAGAGGCTTTAACGAATTGCAGATTGAAGGCTCTGACATTATTAGAGATTTGCCAGATACGAACGTGCTCTTTATTTCCAATCATCAAACGTACTTTGCAGATGTGGTAGCCATGTTTCATGTATTTAATGCCAGTTTGAGCCAGAGAGATGACAATATCAAGAATATTGGCTATTTGTGGAACCCGAAATTGAACGTGTATTACGTGGCGGCAAAAGAAACCATGAATTCCGGTTTGCTTCCTAAAATTATGGCCTATGTGGGTTCCATCAGCATTGAGCGAACATGGCGAGCGGAAGGTCAGGATGTGAATAGGCAGGTGAAGATGAGCGATATTACAGCCATATCAACAGCCTTGAATGATGGTTGGGTGATTACATTTCCGCAAGGAACTACCACGCCTTTTAAACCTATTAGAAAGGGAACGGCACATATTATCAAACGCTATAGGCCCATTGTCGTACCGATTGTTATTGACGGCTTCAGACGTTCTTTTGATAAGAAAGGATTGCGGGTCAAAAAGAAGAATATTCTTCAATCCATGGAAATAAAAGCGCCATTGGAAATCGATTATGAGAACGAGACGATTGATCAAATCGTAGAGAAAATCGAATATGCCATTGAGCAACATCCGTCATTTCTCAAAGTCATACCTCAAGATGAACTCATGGCAGAAGAGGAATTGAATAATTTAAGAAGGTGGAAATCGTGATGTGGGTTGGCTTTTTTTAGTCTTCAGTGGGCAGTTTTCAGTTTTCAGTCTTCAGTATGCAGTCTTCGGTATGCAGTTTACAGTATGCAGTTTAAAGTTTTGAGCTTTCAGTTGATGCTTTCTGCTAAAAAGTTTTAGTATTTGATCAGAAAAATTAATTTTCTCTACTCTCTACTCTCTACTCTCTACTCTCTACTCTCTACTCTCTACTCTCTACTCTCTACTCTCTACCTACTAATCTTGAAGTGCGAAAACTCTTTTCAACAAATCTGTAGTTCGTGATGAGACTTTGGTTCTGATGTCTTTTTCTTCAACCGCGATCATAGTATAGACCCCTTTTAAAGCTTCATTGGTAACATAATCGGTCAAATCAGGATTCACATCAGCAGTAAACGGGATGGCATTATACCGATTGATAAGATTGGACCAAATTTGATCGGCGCCCACTTTTGCGAACGAATTATTGATAACGGGTCGAAACTTATCTTTTAAGGAATTTTGTGTTTTATTGGTTAGATATTGTGTTGCGGCATTATCCTGTCCCAATAAAATGTTCTTGGCATCATTGAAGGTGATTTCCTTAACTGCATTCACGAAAATAGGTGTTGCTTCTTTTACAGCATCTTCAGCAGCGCGGTTTAGTACTTTTAGGCCTTCATCTGCAAGACTTCCCAAGCCAATATCGCGCAAGCCTTTGTCTACTTTTTGAAGTTCAGCTGGTAGAAGTATCTTAACCAATTCATTTTTGAAAAAGCCATCGGTTTGAGTCAGTTTGGTGACCTGTTTATCAATTCCAAGATCCAATGCTTGTCGCAATCCGGAAGCAATATCGGCATTACTTAAGATACCGGTACCTTGTGGCAATGAGTCGACGACGCTCTGCAATTCGGCGCATGACGTAAGGATAAACAAAGAGAATAGGACAATCAGGGACTTTTTCATGGGGTCATTTGTTTTTTCAAAAGTAAGCGAATAATCTTGTAGAAAAAAACGAAGCTATTTTCACAAATAGCCTCGTTTTTAGAATAAGGAATAATTTATTTTATTATTCTCAAGGTTTTAGATTGGCCATTGGTCACAGCTTTTAGAATATAAGCTCCCGAAGCTAAGGCACTCATATCAATGATTGGCGATACGGATTGGGGCGTAAACGTTAGAATTTTTTGTCCCATAATATTGAAGAGATTTATAGAATCAACAACAGTTTTAGAAGCGATGTGTAAGTAATCATCCACAGGATTTGGATAGGCTTTGAAATAAGTAAGGGCTTCCTCATCGACGCTTAATGTTTCAGAAAATACGATCGCATCAATATACATCTCATTATTGGTGTCGAAAGAAAAGAAGTCAATACCACCTAATACATTTTCGGCATCAAATAGCTGTGGTGCCATTGTGTTACCGTCAATGGTCATAGTCCAGAGCGCGGCATCTACATCGAATATGATTTCAATAGGAAACCAAGCTCCTTCTGGGTAGGACCAAGTGTAGGTAGCAACCTCGTCATCCACATTGGGGTAAGATCCACCAGTTCCGGGTGTACCACTTGGACTCATGACATTATTAAAAATCAGGTTGGGAGAATTGAATATACCCGTTCCGGCAGTAGCGCCTCCGTTGGCTGTGAGGGTTCCCTGAAAATTGAAATAACCAGATTTTCCAGCAGGAATGTAAGCCTGAAAACTTACTCCATAAGAACCTGTAGTTTTATTGCCAAGGACCAAGATGGCATCCTGCACGGTACTTCCGCCAATAAAACCAGATTTGGTGCCGTCAAAGGCAAAAGCATCGGAGACGATAATATCTTCCGCGCCTGGAGTGCCGCCCCAAGACGACCAATTGCCTCCGTGGTAGGTACCGAGCGGATAGGATTCAAAATCGTCACTAAATTGAGCATTGGCCGTAAAAATCGTCAATACTATGACTGTTAATGTTAAGAAGTAATTTTTTTCATAATGATATGGTTTTTAAGGATTAATCGTAAAGTGAAGGTACAAATAAAACGTATCATTCTCATTTTTATGACCATCTCAATTCGCAATCGTTGTAGATTCTGTGTAAATCGTTGAGGTTTCACTAAATTTGCAAATCAATAAGAACCAGATAGATTTTAGATGACACAACAAGAACCATACAAGCCAAAATATAAAGTACGAATTGTCACTGCCGCATCCTTATTTGACGGTCATGACGCCGCGATCAACATCATGCGGCGCATCATTCAATCCACAGGGGTAGAGGTGATTCATTTGGGACATGATCGAAGTGTAGAGGAAGTGGTCAATACGGCCATCCAAGAAGATGCCAATGCGATCGCCTTAACGTCTTATCAAGGTGGGCACAATGAATATTTTAAATATATGCACGATTTGCTAAAGGAGAAAGGCGCTGGGCACATCAAGATATTTGGTGGCGGTGGCGGTGTGATTCTTCCTGAAGAAATCAAGGAATTGATGGACTATGGCATCACAAGAATCTATTCACCGGATGATGGTAGAGAATTGGGTTTGCAAGGCATGATCAATGATCTAGTGAAGCAATCGGATTATGCCATTGGCGATACATTAAATGGGGAAGCGACATCTCTTCAACATAAAAATGCCAAAGACATTGCGCGGGTGATCTCTTCAGCCGAAAACTTTCCAGACGTTGCAAAAGATGCGTTGCATGGCATTCACGAAAAAAATAAAACATCCAAAACACCCGTATTGGGAATTACAGGTACTGGAGGCGCAGGGAAATCCTCGTTGGTTGATGAACTGGTCCGTCGCTTTTTAATTGACTTTCCAGAAAAAACAGTGGGCTTGGTCTCCGTAGATCCTTCAAAACGTAAGACGGGAGGTGCTCTGCTTGGCGACCGAATCCGAATGAACGCCATCAATAATCCTCGCGTATATATGCGAAGTTTGGCAACACGCCAATCGAATTTGGCCTTGTCAAAGTACGTGCATGAAGCCATTGAAGTCTTAAAAGCAGCTGAATATGATTTGATCATTCTTGAAACCTCCGGAATTGGTCAAAGTGATACAGAAATCATTGAACACAGCGATGTGTCCCTTTATGTGATGACGCCAGAATTTGGTGCCGCGACACAATTAGAAAAAATTGACATGCTTGATTTTGCGGATTTGGTAGCCATCAATAAGTTTGACAAGCGTGGCTCTCTTGATGCCTTGCGCGATGTCAAAAAACAATACATGCGCAATAACCATCTTTGGGACGTACATCAAGATGATTTACCTGTGTATGGCACCATTGCATCACAGTTTAATGACCCCGGAATGAATACGCTCTATAAGGCGATCATGGACAAAATCGTCGAGAAAACGGACAGTGACTTAAACTCGACGTTCACGATTTCGGATGAGATGAGTGAAAAGATTTTTGTGATTCCACCGTCAAGAACGCGTTACCTATCTGAAATCGCCGAAACGAATCGTGCCTATGATAAAAAGGCCAATGACCAAGTTGAGGTGGCCCAAAAGTTGTACGGAATTTATAAAACATTGGAGTCTGTTTTGGATGGAACGCCTGTTTTGGATAAAGCCGGAATTGATTCCACTTCTACTGAATCCAAAGAAAATATAGACTTTATTAAACTATTGGTGGGCGAATTCGACCGTGTGAAATTAAATTTGGATCCATACAATTGGGAAGTGATCATGGGTTGGGATGAAAAAGTCAATCGATATAAAAATCCGATATACTCATTTAAAGTTCGAGACAAAGAAATCAAGATCGAAACCCATACCGAATCGTTATCACATACTCAGCTTCCAAAAGTGGCATTGCCGAAGTACCAAGCGTGGGGTGATATTTTAAGATGGTGCTTACAGGAAAATGTGCCAGGCGAATTTCCGTTTACAGCGGGGCTCTATCCATTTAAACGAACCGGTGAAGATCCTGCACGTATGTTTGCGGGCGAAGGTGGACCCGAGCGCACCAACAGACGTTTTCATTATGTAAGTATGGGATTGCCGGCAAAGCGGTTATCAACGGCCTTTGACAGTGTGACGCTTTATGGGAATGACCCTGATCTGCGCCCTGATATTTACGGAAAGATAGGAAATGCTGGGGTGAGTATTTGCTGTTTGGATGATGCGAAGAAGCTTTATTCTGGGTTTGACTTGGCCAGCGCCATGACCTCTGTGAGTATGACAATTAATGGGCCAGCGCCGATGTTGTTGGGCTTTTTTATGAATGCCGCCATCGACCAACAATGCGAGCAATATATTAAGGAACACGGTCTTGAGTCCGATGTTGAAAAGCAAATTGAAACGATATACAAAGGGAAAACGCGTCCTTCTTACAATGGCGACTTGCCAAGTGGGAATGACGGTTTGGGGTTGATGCTTCTGGGCGTTACAGGTGATCAGGTTTTACCAAAAGACGTTTATGAAGATATTAAGATCAAAACCATTGCCCAAGTGCGTGGTACCGTGCAAGCGGATATTTTAAAGGAAGACCAAGCGCAGAATACCTGTATCTTTTCAACGGAGTTCGCGCTTCGATTGATGGGCGATGTGCAGGAATATTTTATCGACAATAAGGTGCGAAATTTCTATTCGGTTTCCATTTCTGGCTATCATATTGCGGAGGCAGGAGCGAACCCGATTACACAACTGGCATTGACCTTATCCAACGGGTTTACCTATGTAGAGTATTATTTATCTCGAGGGATGGACATCAATAAATTTGGTCCGAACTTATCATTTTTCTTTTCCAATGGAATTGATCCGGAATATGCTGTTATAGGTCGTGTGGCTCGTAAAATTTGGGCGAAAGCCATGAAGAATAAATACGGAGCCAATGAACGTGCGCAGATGTTAAAGTATCACATTCAGACATCAGGGCGTAGTTTGCATGCACAGGAAATTGACTTTAATGACATTCGTACGACGCTTCAAGCATTGTATGCTATCTATGATAATTGTAATTCGTTGCATACGAATGCCTATGATGAGGCCATTACAACGCCTACCGAAGAATCCGTACGACGAGCGATGGCGATTCAGTTGATCATCAACAAAGAGTTGGGCTTGGCGAAAAATGAAAATCCAATCCAAGGCTCTTTTATTATTGAAGAGTTGACTGACTTGGTTGAAGATGCGGTTTTATTGGAATTTGATAGAATTACCGAACGTGGTGGCGTACTTGGTGCCATGGAAACGATGTACCAGCGTAGCAAAATACAGGAAGAAAGTCTGTACTACGAGACGTTGAAACACAATGGCGAATTTCCGATTATTGGCGTGAATACGTTTTTGAGCAGTACTGGCTCACCGACGATACAACCAAAAGAAGTAATTCGTGCGACAGAAGAAGAAAAACAGTTTCAGATTGAAACCTTGAAGCATTTGCATGATGCACATGATACTGACGACTTATTGAAAGACTTGCAACACCGCGCTATCCATAACGACAATATTTTTGCCGCTTTGATGGAGGTTTGTAAAGTATGCTCTCTCGGGCAAATTACGGAAGCTTTGTTTGAAGTAGGAGGGCAGTACCGAAGAAATATGTAAGCAGCGAGCCAAGTTTCGCTTTTCGCGAAACTTGTGTGGTGGCTTATCCCGCTTTTTAGCGGGGTCCAATGAATAAATTAAAAGTCCCGTCACTATGATCGTGCGGGACTTTCTTATTTGTATGAAATTGAATTTAAGGAGGTTCTCGATACGATGATCCTGCGTCGCATCACTCGAACTGACAATGCGAGGTATTGAGATCTTGGCATTAGTAGTTAAAGATTCTCGATACGATGCTCCTTTGTCGCATCACTCGAACTGACAATAGGATATTTAAAAGACGAAATTATCTGGTTTTCATCGGTGGCAAATCGAATGCTGTAGCATCGTGCTCAAAATGA
>JBBSOJ010000132.1:0-8926 GCA_038259855.1 Flavobacteriales bacterium | reverse complement strand
CGTCGAACTTAAGAAAAAATATAACTTCCGCTTTTTGGTGGATGATGCGCATGGTTTCGGAACACTTGGAAAAACAGGTGCAGGAGCAGGCGAGGAGCAAGGGGTTCAAGATGGGATTGATGTGTATTTTGCGACGTTTGCTAAATCATTGGCAAGTACAGGCGCATTCATCGCTGGCGACCAAGAAATCATGGATTACCTTAAATATAATTTACGTTCACAGATGTTTGCAAAATCATTGCAGATGCAATTGGTAATTGGTGCTTTAAAGCGTTTGGACATGTTAAAAACCATGCCAGAGCTTAAAGAAAAACTTTGGGAAAATACAGATGCATTACAATCTGGGTTAAAGAAAAGAGGTTTTGATATCGGAACGACTCAAAGTTGTGTCACACCAGTGTATTTAAACGGAAGTATCCCAGAAGCCATGGCTTTGGTCAAGGATTTACGTGAAAACTATGGAATTTTTTGTTCGATCGTTGTCTATCCAGTGATTCCAAAAGGATTGATTTTATTACGCTTGATACCAACAGCAACACATACACTGGAAGATGTTACTGAGACTCTAGATGCTTTTGAAGCAATCAGAACACGTCTGGAGAATGGTACCTACAAACGATTGTCTGCGGCATTAATGGCTGCGAGTGGAGAATAAGGAGACTTAAATTCTAAAATAAATAAATTCCAAATTCCAATGATTATATTGGGATTTGGAATTTTTTAATTTTCGATAATCACTTTTCGTTACTTGATTAATCTAATTCTTTGTTATCAAGCACCATGTGCGTTAGGGATTGCAGTGGAAAGCCCAGAGCTTTTTTGATGCAAATCAAAGAAGCGAGGACTTGCAACGAAAAGCCCGACCCTTTTAGGGTAACGCCCAAATTGAAAGTATAAATCAAGAAATCTCCTTCCTAACCGTCTTACGTCTCTTAAACACTTCTGGTTTAAAATGCTTCCAAATTTGATGGATCGCATGATTATCTTCGAGTTCCGGCGTTCGGATACAGTTGATGATGCCTTTTCTTGTAAACGTGTCGTAGTATTCCTTAAAGATCACGGCATGAACGCCTTTATTCAGATATTCGGGATGAACCCCGATAAGGTAGAATACAACATCCTTACTATGTTTTTTTGCATGCATGATATGTCGGAAACCGAGTGGAAATAATTTGCCATTCGTTTTTTGTAGTGCTTTTGAAAATGATGGCATTACAATAGCGAAGGCGATAAGCT
This sequence comes from Flavobacteriales bacterium, assembly GCA_038259855.1. GTDB lineage: Bacteria > Bacteroidota > Bacteroidia > Flavobacteriales > Flavobacteriaceae > JBPOFM01. The sequence goes on along the minus strand of JBBSOJ010000132.1, from coordinate 7,690 downwards.
CATCATCTTTGTCAACTACAAAATTGATGTATTCCGGATTGATGAAACTTATAAATTTCTTTTTGAAATATTCTTTCTGGATGTCAGTAATGGCCACAAACGATGATAGCTTGGAATAGGATGAATTGAACAAATCAAACATTTTATCCGCATAGGGCATCACATCGGACGTTTTCGTAAACGTTAATGCTTTAAGTTGATACCGACGTTTTATAAGTTCTTGTGCTTTTTCAAAAAATTCGGGTTTTACATTTTCGAATGGAAAGCGACTTTCAGAATATAATTTCTCATCTTTAAAACCTAATTCCGCGAAATGATCAGCATAGTATGGATAGTTGTACCATGTAATCATATTTCCCAAGTATTGAAACCCTTCCGTCATGACACCGACCTTATCCAAGTTTGAGAATCCTACAGGACCTTCGATATAATCAAGGTCATTTTCTTTACCAATCTCATTGACTTTATCCAAAAGAGCTCTTGTTACTTCTACATCATCAATCACATCAAACCAACCAAAACGCATTTTTTTTTGCTTTTGGTTATTTACTTCCAGCCAATTAATAATGGCGGCTACACGTCCTACTACATCCTCATTTTTGTAAGCTAGAAAGAATCGGGCCTCGGCATCGTTAAAAATTGGATTTTTATCCTTATTGAAGGTCTCCAATTCTTGCGAGATAATAGGAGGAACCCAAAAATTTGAATCTTTGTAAAGTTTGAATGGAAACTTTACATAAGTTTTTAGGTCTTTTTTAGAATGAACTTCCTTAATTGTAATCATAAAGTTGGCTTATAATCTGCTATCATCTTTGCCGAAATCGACATCTTTCTTTTTGCTTTTATTACCGCGCTCTCTTCGTTTGGCTTCGTCTTTTGCTGACGTTCCGTTATCTTCAATGATTGTATCTTCATGAAAATCAAAACGGTAAGAGGCGCCAATTCCGATGTTTAGAACTGATGGTGTATCTTTGGTATTAAATGTCACTGCGGAATCCAATTGAAAATCTTTGCCAAAGAGATAGGCGCCTCCAAAACGAAAAAGGTTATCGGCATAGAAATCACTTTGAATTGCTTGTGTCTCTGCAAATAACGACCAATTGGCATTAAACGAGTGGGTCAATGTTAAGATATATTGAAAATCGGAATAATCAGTGCCGATTCTATCCTTAATAAGGTTGACCACAAACACCCAACCACCAGAAAAATTGTTCTGACTGATGATCGCCACTTTGGGACTAAAGCCTTCAATACCAGGCGCCGTGTAGGGATTGTTCTCTGTATCGTAACTCGCACCAGCATAAACTGCTACCGCCGGTATGAGATACTTCCATTTAAAGGAATTATTGGCCTTCCAGCTATAGAGATTTGGCTTGTCATCAGCATTTTTGAAAGGATCATACACCAAATATTTTGCACCAATCGTTAGATTCCTAAAATTAGAGCGCTTACTTTCAAATGGTATGGCCGATCGGCTATCCGTTAAAATATCATTCTGATAATTACCGATAATGCTAATTTCCAAAGGTTCAAATAATAATCCATATCGTGCCGCAAAGTCTACTCCAAAACCATCAACGTCATATTGTAATGGGGTGTGCTCTTGTTTGATGTAATTGGGACCAACTTCAAATTGAATCACATTGGGGCCTACAGCAAAAGCACTTTGGGAATTGCCTGGTCGATTGGAGTTGATAACATCCGTATATTGACCAAAAACTGTGCTTGATAGTGATAAAAACAGGCAAAAAGAGATGGGTTTTATGACATTCATAAGTAGATAATTAAGCGTCAAATATAGAGATTTTATATTTTTTTTAAGTATTTGAGACTGATTTTAAAAAATGAGAATTGTATTTTTGAAAAAAAAAGTACGGCATGTTACAAATGGCATCTTTTGTGGGTTTTTTGAGAACTCTTTTAATCATTCTTTTGGTTTGGTATGCTGTAAAATTTTTGATACGCATATTCTCACCTTATCTTGTAAGTTACATGTCCAAAAAGATGCAGGATCGCTTTGGTCAGCAATTTCAGCAGCAGCAACCACAGCCCAAAGGAAAGCCAAATAACGAGGGGGAAACGGTGATTGATAAAATGCCCAACCAGCAAAAAACTTCTGACAAAAAAGTTGGTGAGTATATCGATTACGAAGAAATTGACTAATTTTCCACATCAATTTTAGAAATCCACTTCATGCAAGCATTTTTTAGAAAATTTCTTCCGCATTTCCTTGTTATTTTAGGATTTGTAATGATTTCATTGCTTTATTTCAGTCCAGTCTTAAGCGGAAAACAAATTTTTCAGAATGACATCAAGCAATATATTGGGATGTCAAAGCAGCAGACGGATTTTAGAGCATCAACAGGCGAAGAAACCTACTGGACAAATAGTGCTTTTGGAGGTATGCCCACCTATCAATTGGGTGCTAAATATCCACATAATTACATAAAACAATTAGATTTATTACTTCGGTTTTTACCAAGACCCGCCGATTATCTTTTTCTTTATTTTATAGGGTTTTATATTTTATTGGTCTCACTCAAAGTTGATTTTAAACTAGCCGCACTCGGTGCGCTAGCTTTTGGATTTTCTACCTACTTAATCATTATTTTAGGTGTGGGACACAACAGCAAAGCACATGCTATTGCATATATGCCACTTGTCTTGAGTGGTATTATTTTGGTTTTTAGACAAAAATATGTCTTGGGGTTTTTACTAACTACCATCGCGATGGGGCTAGAGATAGAGGCCAATCATCCACAGATGACCTATTATTTAATGCTATTGGTTATTGTATTGGGTATTGCATATTTAATAGACGCCTTCAAAAAAAAGCTGTTACCGCATTATTTTAAGTCAGTTGGTTTGATGGTCGTTGCAGTCATACTCTCTTTGGGATTGAATGCGTCCAATCTTATGGCGACACAAGAATATGTGAAGGAATCCACACGAGGTAAAAGTGAATTGACCATAAATCCGGATGGATCACCCAAAGACGTGACCTCTGGACTGGACAGGGACTATATTACACAATACAGCTACGGCATTTTAGAGACGTTCAATCTGTTTATACCCAGATTTATGGGCGGTGGTGGTTATGAGGATGTCGGAAAAGATTCAGCATCATACGATTATTTTATCAGCTTGGGTGCCTCGCCATTGCAAGCCTTGGAACAGACAAAACAGATGCCGACGTATTGGGGAGAACAACCGATCGTAGAAGCACCGGCCTATGTTGGAGCTGTGGTTGTTTTCCTGTTTGTGTTTGCATTATTTTTAGTTAAGGGACGGCTAAAATGGTGGTTGGTTGGTGGTACTATTATATCCCTATTACTATCATACGGGAAAAATCTAGGCTTCTTAACAGACTTTTTTATTGATTTTGTTCCTCTTTACAATAAGTTTAGGGCAGTAAGTTCTATACAAGTGATTCTTGAATTGTGCATCCCTGTGTTAGCTATTTTTGGCTTGGTTCGTTTGTTTAATGAGTTTGAAATACCGGAGAGAAAATTGAAAGCGTTGAAATTTTCAGTAATGATCACTGGTGGACTGGCACTGCTCTTTTTAATCTTTAAAGGATCTTTATTTGATTTTGTAGGCGTGAATGATGGCTATTACCGTCAGAATTACGGACAGGGTTTTATAGATGCTGTAAAAGAAGATAGAATCTCATTTTTTACTGCGGATACCTTACGCACTTTAATATTAGTCGGTCTTTCTGCGGGTACTATTTTTATGTACCTAAAAGGTAAATTATCTGAAAAATTAAGTATCGTTGCTTTTGCAGCGCTGATACTCTTTGATTTGGTATTGGTAGATAGACGCTATGTAAATAACGATAATTTCGTATCGGCCATTGAGGTCAACAAACCATACCAACCGAATGAAGCCGATTTGGAAATCCTAAACGATGATGGATATTTTAGGGTGTTTGACGTCGTGTCTAGAGATCCTGGTAAAGCGCCCTATTTTCATAATTCGCTATCAGGCTATCATGCCGCAACCTTGGGTCGCTATGATGAATTATTCAATTTTCATATTTCAAAAAATAACATCAACGTTCTCAATATGTTGAATACGAAGTATATCATAGCAGATGATGATAAAGGTGCTATTTTTCCTTATGAGAACACGGATGCGAATGGTAGTGCTTGGTTTGTTCAAAGCTTGGAAAGAAAGGCTTCGGCGAATGAGGAACTATTGGCCTTGGATAGTTTAAATACAAAAATAAAAGCTATCACAACCCAGAACATTCCTACCAATAAATTCACGTTAGATTCTGTTGCAACTATCAGTATATTAGAACATAAACCAAATTATTTAAAGTATTCATCCAATAACAACAATGATGGATTTGCTGTATTTTCAGAAGTGTATTATGGTCATGGATGGAAGTCTTTTATTGACGGTAAAGAAGTTCCACATCATAGGGTAAATTACATACTAAGAGGGATGGAAATACCAAGAGGCAACCGTACCATTGAGTTTAAGTTTGAACCAGATGTGATTAAAACAGGCAGCAGTATTTCATTGGCGTCTTCTATCCTTGTAGCTTTACTTGTGTTTGGCGGTCTTTTTTTAACATGGAAAGAATCGCGAAAAAATCAAGGTCAATTGTAATAGAAGATAAAATAATCATCAGGTAAGGTGATATCGATATTGCATATTTGTTATGTGCGTGTAAACTATGAAAAAGAAGGTGCTCATCATTGCATATTATTGGCCACCCGCTGGAGGTCCTGGTGTGCAGCGTTGGTTGAAATTCGTAAAATATTTACCAGAATTTGATATTGAACCAACTGTTTTCATTCCAGAAAATCCTAGTTATCCGATTCTAGATATAAGCTTGAGAGACGAGGTTCCCAAAGAAGCTACGATTGTTCGTCTAAAGATTAAGGAGCCTTATAGATTTGCGAAATTTTTATCGACTCGCCACGTCACTTCTATAGCTTCAGGCGTTATTCCAAAAGAAAAAAGGCAAACTCTGATTCAAAAAATACTGCTTTATGTACGTGGGAACTATTTTATACCAGATGCCAGAAAAGCATGGGTAAGTCCATCGATCAAATTTCTAACTACCTATATTCAGGATCATCACATTGAAACCGTCATTACTACGGGGCCACCACATAGTCTGCATCTAATTGGGCTTGGATTGAAACAGCGTTTAAACATAACATGGTTTGCAGATTTTCGAGATCCTTGGACGACTATTGGTTACCATAAAAAGCTCAAAATCACAAAAGTGGCGGATCGTAAGCACCAAATATTAGAAAAAACCGTATTACAGAATGCGGACCGCATCATTGTAACCAGTGAGAATACTAAAAAAGAATTTCAAAATAAAACCCAACAGCCTATTGATGTTATTACTAACGGCTTCGATACCCATCATCTACCGAAAAGTGTTCCGGATGATAAATTTACGATAGCGCACATCGGATCTCTTTTATCAGGACGAAATCCAAAGAATTTATGGAGATCACTTCAGGAATTGATTAATGAAAATATTGATTTCAAATCACATTTTCAACTCAAATTGGTAGGTGTCGTAAGTGATGACGTTCTGAACGATATTTATTCTTACGGTCTTGAAGATTATGTGAACATTGTAGGCTATTTAAATCACAATGACGCTTTAATGCAGCAGCGTAATGCACGTATATTACTTATGATTGAGATCGATTCTGAAGATACCAAATCGATCATTCCTGGTAAGCTGTTTGAATACATGATATCTAAAACGCCGATACTAGGTATTGGACCGGAAGGAACTGATGTTGAGCGCATCATTGCTACTACCAATACCGGTAACTATCTATATTACGATGATAAAGATCTTATTAAATCCCAAATTTTAACGTATTTTCAAGGTTATATTGATGACTCATTGACGACAGACCCAATTGGCCTAGAAAAGTACAGTCGTAAAGAATTAACGAGAACCTTATCAAAACTTATCAAATCCAATTAATAAAATTTTACTTATCAAACGCACAAATTCAATCTGTCCTTTGTATTTTCTTGACATAAACATTTACTTGTAATACATGGGAATCGTAGCCAGCCAATCAGTTAAAAACACCATTACGACCTATCTGGGTTTTGGAATTGGGGCGATCAATACCTTGTTCTTGTTTACTAATTTTATTTCTCCCACCTATTATGGATTGGTGGCTTATTTATTATCTGCCGCCAACATCATGATGCCATTGATGGCTTTTGGAGCGCATAATACCTTGATTAAATTTTATTCTACATTCAAGACAAAAAATTCCTTGAATAGTTTTTTGACCTTAATGTTGATTCTTCCCCTCATTCTCGTCATTCCTATTGGGATTGTTGGTGTTTTTACATATGAAAGTATTGGTGAATTGTTGTCATCCAAAAATCCAATCATAAAGGAATATGTTTGGTATATCTATGCTTCAGCGATAGCTATGGCTTATTTTGAAGTATTTTTTGCATGGACCAAAACTCAAATGCTCACTGTTTTCGGTAATTTTATGAAGGAAGTATTTCATAGAGTGGGAGTGATGGTATTATTGTTCGCGGTTTATCTAACGTGGATGACCGTACAGCAAATGATCGTAGGTGTTGTCGTTGTTTATATACTGCGAATGCTGGTGATGATGTTTTATGCCTTCAGCATTAGAATACCGGTGTTTAAATTCAATCGTATTGAGAATTTAAGTGCTATCTTAAAATATGCAGCATTGATCATTATCGCCGGGTCTGTCGCCACCATAATTTTAGATATTGATTCATTTATGCTCGGTTCTTATATTGAAATTGAAAAAGTAGCTTATTATGGTGTCGCTATCTATATAGCAACGGTCATAGCAGTGCCTTCGAGAGCCATGCAGCAAATCTTGCAGCCGATGACGGCGAAATTTTTAAATGATAAAAATAAAGTGGCTTTAAAAGATTTATATGTCAGAAGCTCACAAACACTTTTCATCATTGGTGGTCTTATTTTTTTACTGATAATTTTAAATATCAATCAACTCTATCTTTTGATACCAGACGAGTTCAGTGGAGGGTTGATTGTCGTCTTTTTGGTCAGTATTGCCAAACTCTATGATAACTTAATGGGTTGTAACAATGTCGTGTTATTCAACAGTGATTATTACCGAGTAGTTCTTTTGTTTGGTGTCATCCTTACCGTGTTGACTGTGTTGTTGAATATGTTATTTATCCCATTGTTCGGGATCAATGGATCTGCTTTTGCTACGTTTTTGGCTATATCTATTTATAACACCATAAAAATATATTTTGTAAAGAAAAAATTCAATATGATGCCATTTAATCTTGATACGGGGAAAGTATGTGTTTTATTGATTCTTAGCCTTATTGTTTTCTATTTTTGGGAATTTCCATTTCATCCCATTCTGAACATCATGCTGAAATCGATCTTGATAACTGGCTTCTACGGATTGTTGATTTTAAAAATGAATGTTTCGGAAGATATCTCGAAAGTGATTCAAAAAATTTTAAAATTTGGTAATAAAACGATGTAGAAGCATCATTTTCAAACTAAACTATACTTTTGAAGTCAGATCTTTTTTGATGAGATATAAATTTAATTATAAATATTCTATATAAGAAAAGCCCTGCAAGGTGCTTTGAGGCATACTTCATGCAGGACTTTTCAACTAACCAACCAAAAATTATTATATATCTATCAGTT
>JBBSOJ010000131.1:0-8977 GCA_038259855.1 Flavobacteriales bacterium | reverse complement strand
TCAATCAATCGTCTTGCACCTTTTGTAATTGGCAAATTAATAGCTACATCGTGCAGCACATCTTCCTTCAATCCTTTTAATAATTTCATCCGCTGGATAAAACTCTCATTGAAATCAATATCACCTTGCATTGCAGACTCTGTGATTGCTTTTACTTCATCTCCAACACCAGCTAATTCTGCTAATTTGTCAATGACTTCAGCCTGAATCAAAGTGGAGTCCATATCAAAACAGACCAAACGTCGATTTCTCCTATAGATATTGTCTTCTTGAAATGCGATATCCACATTCAAATCGTGTGATATTTGCATGAACTTTGCAGTAAATTCAGCTTTGTTATCAATTTTGCCTCTTATGGACAATTGAATACAAGCTCTAGGATATTCCTCTTTTTTGACTAACGATAAACGACCTGTGAGTCTTTTTATCGCATCAATATTTAAGTTCTTTTCTGAAATGATTTCGGTCACTTTAGAAATCTGTTCTGCAGTCAGTTTTTCGCCTAGAATGGTTACGATGTAACGGTCTTTACCTTGATTACCAACCCATTTCTCGTAGTCTTCAGAAGAAATAGGCGTGAATTTAGCCGTGACATCAAGCTCATAAGCCTTAAATAATAAATCTTTTAAAACTGCTGAAGATTTGTCTCCGGATTCCACTTCAAACATGAAACCTAATGAAAGTGTATCGTGAATATTGGCCTGTCCAATATCCAAAACTTTAGCACCATACTTTGATAATACATTGGTTAAACCAGAAGTCAATCCCGGTTTGTCGTGTCCAGAAATATTTAATAGAAATATATCGTTGGCCATTATAGGTCTTGTGCATTCGCAATGAGTTCTGCAACATCCATAACAGCGATTTCACCTTCTTTATTAGTCGCTTTCACGCCATCGGTCATCATCGTATTACAAAATGGACAACCAGCAGCTATGATCTGCGGTTTTACTTCGATGGCTTGTTCGGTTCTTTCAACATTGATTTCTTTAGTACCTGGCTCGGCATCCTTGAACATTTGTGCACCTCCTGCTCCACAACATAAACCACGGGATTTACAGGATTTCATTTCGACCAATTCTGCATCCAGTTTTCTGATTAAATCTCTTGGTGCCTCGTAGATTTCATTGGCACGACCCAAATAACACGGATCGTGGAAGGTGATTCGTTTTCCTTTGAATTGTCCACCTTCGATAGTCAAACGACCTTCATCTAATAATGCTTTGAGAAATTGTGTGTGGTGCATTACTTCATAGTTTCCTCCCAATCCTGGATATTCATTTTTGATGGTGTTGAAACAATGTGGACATGCCGTCACGATTTTCTTTATTTCGTAAGCGTTCATGACCTCAATATTGGTTACTGCTTGCATTTGAAATAAAAATTCATTTCCAGCACGTTTCGCAGGATCTCCAGTACAGCTTTCTTCAGTTCCCAAAACGGCAAATTCAACATTTGCTCTATTCAGTAACTTTACAAATGCTTTGGTGATTTTTTTTGCTCTATCGTCAAAACTTCCGGCACAACCTACCCAAAATAGTACTTCGGGTTGTTTGCCTTGGGCCATGAATTCTGCCATCGTTGGCACTATTAGTTGTTCGCTCATTATAATTAAACTTTTATGTATTTTCTTTATCGAGCTTAAAAACTCTATACAAATTTGATAGAACGGTCCCAAGTCCAATTCCAAAAATCACACCTCTTATAAATTTATCACTACTTGACCAAAAGAAGGGCATCAAGAATGCAAATACAATCATAACAACTCCAAGTATTACAGCAATTTTAGGATCATAATATTTACTATCCATTTTTATCAGTTTTTGTTAAAAAAGACCTACCAATCAAACATCCAAAACCCAAACCTATCAAAATCACCCAAAAAATGGTAGGAACTTTCTTAAAAAAGACAGGAATCAATGCTCCAAAAAAAATAATATATGTCCCTATAGTTGCTAATTTTTCTTTTTTACTCATTCTTCCAATTCAAACGGTCCATTTGGTTGTACGGCCAAGGTGCTCCATTGTTTTCGACATTGGTCATCATATTATTGAGTTCCATAGGTGCTGCGCTTTGTTCCATTACCAGGTAACGACGCATATCCATAATGATGGATAAAGGGTCGATACTTACAGGACACGCTTCTACACAAGCATTGCAAGTCGTACAAGCCCATAATTCTTCTTTTGTGATATAATCTTCCAGTAATTGTTTGCCGTCATCCTTAAATTCACCATTGTTGGCATCAATATTTTTTCCTACTTCCTCCAAACGGTCACGAGTGTCCATCATGATTTTACGAGGCGATAATTTTTTACCTGTTTGATTGGCTGGACATTCATCAGTACAACGTCCGCATTCCGTACATGTGTAAGCATTGAGTAATTGCACCCAACTCAAATCATGAACATCGCTTGCCCCGAATTTTGCAGGTGTTTCTGCTTCCACTCCTTCAGGTTGTGGCGCAAAAGGATCCACGTTCGGGTCCATCATCATTTTTACTTCCTTGGTTACGGCTGCATTGTTGTCAAATTGACCCTTTGGTTTTACTCTTCCATAATAGGTATTTGGGAATGCCAATAAAATGTGTAAATGTTTTGAAAAATAGAGGTAGTTCAAGAATATTAAAATTCCTACGATATGAAGCCACCATGCAGCGCGCTCAATGATGTGAAGAGTTTCTATTGAAGTATTTGCAAAAAAATTGGCAATGTAACCACTGATGACATTTCCGGTGTTCATGTTTTGGAATGGAACATCCGTGGCATTCATAAGTAAGAAAAGGGTCATTAGAACCATTTCAAAATACAAAATAAGATTCGCATCCGTTTTAGGCCAACCAGTCATTTCATTAGCCATGAAACGCCGAAGTTTTATAGTATTTCTGCGCAGCCAAAATATTACAACCGCTACAAACACAAGCGCGGCCAAAATTTCAAAACTTCCTATTAAAAAACCATAAACGGCATCAGGCAATACTTTAGTGAAAATTCTATGTGTTCCGGCCAGACCATCAATAACGATTTCAAGTACTTCAATATTGATGACTACAAAACCAATATAGACAATAACATGCAAGGCACCAGCAATAGGTCTTTTCACCATTTTAGATTGACCCAATGCAATCATCGCCATATTTTTCCATCGTAATGATGTTTGATCGCTGGTATCGACGTTATGGCCTAATTTAATGTTGCGGAGCAGTTTTTTTACATTGAAAGCAAAATAACCGATACTCGAAATAAGTACAACGGCGAAAATGATATTTGGAATAAAACTCATCGTTTGTTTTTAGTTAGTGTCTGGCTGAACCTTCTCGTCTTCGATAATATTTCCTTCAGCATCAAACTTCCCTGGCTTTTTTCCGAAAACCGAAAAATGAACATAACGTTTTGGATTCAATTTGAAATCCTGAAGCAACTGCTCCAATTGTAAAGAAGCACCTTCGAGATTGGTGTATAGCTGATCATCGGTCATTAATTTTCCCAAGGTGCCTTTGCCGTTTTTGACTTCAGCCATCAACGAATTAACACTCTCCAAGGTACCTTCCAGCTTTTCGAAGGATTCCGAGAGTTTCACATCCTTAAGGTCGTCTGTCACAACCGCTAAATCAGTAGAGACTTTATTGAAATTTTTAATAGCAGATGTAAGTTCAGCATCATTTTTAGATACTAAAGAATTGATACTATTTGATAATCGATTGAAAGATGCAATGGTAACGCTCAATTCTGCAATGCTACGTTTCAAACCTTCATCCGTATCGTCAATGACCAATTTATTTAAGTTGACCAACAAGGAATCAGCCGATCCCATAGTTGTTCCTAAGGTACTGCTGATGCCCGAAAAATTCTCCGTTAAACTTCTAATTAAACCTTGTTCTACAGCTGACTCAAGATAATCGCCACTTTTGGCCATAATATCTCCTGGTTCCGGAACAATGGCTAATGCATTCCCCCCCATTAACCCCGTTTCATAAAGCTTAATTTTACTATTGGATGAAAATTTAATGTCATCCGCAATAGAAATGGTCACTTTGGTTTTTCCGGTTTTTGTGTCGTACTCTATGGTTGTAATTTTACCGATTTTATTTCCTTTTATAGTAACTGGAGCCGATGTATCGAGCGCATTATAATCGAACGTAGTGTAATACTCGGCGTTACTGTTTAAAAGATTGATGCCCTTTAAATAGTTGAACAGGAAGACCATCAATAAGATTCCTGATATAACTAATATTGCAGTTTTAACTTCTCTTGAAATTTTCAATGTAATAGATTTAGATCCTCACAAAATTAGGAATAAAAAAAGTAAGAATGATTTTAATTTGAAGTTGTTTTGAGCGCGTCGTTGAGATCAATACGCTTGCCTTCCTTATAGGCGACAATAAAACATTCTGGGTACCCTTTTGTCTGGGCTTCTTTTTGAAGCGATTTTATTTTAGTGTAATCGGAAGTATAACCATAAAAATATTTGAATAGCTTACCTTCTTTTTCTCTTGACACCTGCGTTAAACCTTTAAAATTATTCGGTTTAGGCTCTAATTTTGTTGAACTTGCTGCAAGCTGAACCTTAAAAACGATATTATCATATATTACTTCAGTTGTTGGGATACTAACCGATTCAATAGGCGTGTTTTCTTTTACAATCATGGGTGTTGATGGCTCGGCATAAATATTTTCACCAACATTTTGATCCAATATTTTTTTATAGTTAAGAATAGCATCAACGATGGCTTCGGACATATCATCTTGCCCTTTATTAGAATTTAAATAGGAACCTTCGGGCTTATACGTAAGAAAGCCTGTTTCTATCAAAACACTTGGCATGTAGGTGTTGTGAAGCACCCAAAATCCGGCTTGCTTCACACCGCGATTATTTCTTTTAAGCTTAATTGTAAAATTATCCTGAACGAATTTTGCGAGTTGTGTGCTTTGATCCAAATAATCTTCTTGCATCAGCGTCATCGCCATGAACGATTCAGGAGAGTTAGGATCGAACCCATCGTAATGGGATTTATAATCTTCCTCAAGAAAAATCACTTCATTCTCTTTCTTTGCAACTTCAAAATTGCGTTGATTCGCATGCAATCCCAATACAAAAGTTTCAGTACCGTTAGCATCAGAATTATGCGCATTGCAATGAACAGAAACAAATAAATCGGCATCTGAACTATTTGCAATGTCTGCACGACCTCTTAAGGTCACGAAGACGTCCGTTTTTCGAGTATAAATTACTTTTATTTTCGGATTTTTTTCAAGTTCTTTCCCTACCTCCAATATAATATTGAGTGCAATCTCCTTTTCGTAATATCCATTGCCCCTATTCCCAGGATCGTTTCCACCATGACCTGCATCAAGCACGACTACAAATTGATCCTTGTTTTTTTGAAATGCATGTGCAGATGTTAAAAAACATGTTAATATGAAGATGGTTAATACGATTGTGGATGCTATGTTCGTTCTCATAAAGATTTTAACGGCTAATCAACTCGCTTTATTTTAAATTATAATTCATATTTAATCAATCCCAAAAAAATATATGTAATTTTGGGCTTTCAAAAACCGAGCCATACTTTTACAAAAATACACCTAAAAGCATTGCGTACAAACATCCTTCACATCCTTTTTACCTTAAGTTTTACAGTGCTTATTAACACTTTGGGAGTCGCTCAAGATTTGCCAAAATCCATAGAACCGATACCATCCACAGAACGAGATAGCGTAACCATTTCCATCGATTCATTAACAAGCTTACCTCTAAATTTAAAAGAGACAGATTCTGTGGTTGCAGACACTTTACCAAGCAAAAAGAAAAACTTTTTAGATGCGGTTGTCAAATACAAAGCAACGGACTACGTATCCATGAATCAACGTGAGCAAAAGATCTATCTCTATAATGAGGCCGAAGTTCTTTATCAGGACATGGAAATTAAGTCTGGCATTATTGTGATAGATTACAGTAAAGACCTGGTGTATGCAGGCCGTATCAAAGATTCTGCTGGGGTATATTCCCAAGCACCGGTTTTCAAACAAGGTCAAAATATAGTGGAGCCAGATTCGATCATTTTTAATATAAAAAATAAAAAGGCGTTAATTTTTAACTCTCGTACCGAACAAAGTGGCGGTTACATTGATTCCGAAATGACCAAAAAAGAAAATGATTCGGTTTACTTTTTGAAAGAAGGAAAATTTACGACGTCTGACGACCGTGAGGATCCTGAATTTTATTTTCGTATGAGGAAAGCCAAGGTTGTACCAGGAAAGAAAGTGGTGGTGGGATTGACCAATATGTACATATATAATGTGCCTACACCCATCGGTCTGCCGTTTGCGTATTTCCCGTTAACTTCAAAAGAAACTTCTGGCATTTTGTTTCCGACATTTGGTCAAGAAAATCAACGCGGATATGGCTTAACAAATGGCGGTTATTATTTTGCGATCAGCGATTTTTTCGATTTGGCGGTGCTTGGAGATTACTGGACCAATGGAAGTTATGGCCTGCGCTTGGAATCGAATTACGCACTTCGTTACCGATTTAATGGACGATTGGGATTCCGTTATGAAAGTATTATAGAAAGTGAGCGTGGTTTTCCCGACTACTCAAAAAGAACCATTTATAATATCCAATGGTCACACGCGCAAGATTCAAAATCTAATCCTAGTTCTAGATTTTCTGCTTCTGTCAATCTCGGAAGTAGTCAATATTATCAGGAATCCCTAAATCAGATCAATCAGTCCAACTTTTTAAATAATACGCTTTCTTCATCCGTATCATATTCAAAAACCTTTGATATAGAACCTGTTGTCAATTACAGTGTTACCGCAACGCATACTCAAAATACGCAAACCCAAGTCATTAATATGACCTTGCCAACTTTTCAAGGAAGTATTAGTAGAATTTTTCCATTTGAGCCGGAAACTGGTTCAAAAAAAGGCATCATTCAAAATGTGAATTTTCAATATAATTTGAGAGCTGAAAATAGAATTGAGACGACGGATAGTCTCTTTTTTAAGAAAGAAATGTTTGATGATGCCCTCATGGGAATAGAACATTCCATTCCTATCACTACAAACTTCAAGGTTTTTGACTATTTTAGTGTCAGTGCCAGTACTAATTTTGATGAAAATTGGACATTCAATACGGTCAGACGTTATTATGATAATACTCTTGATGAGATTGTTACTGAAGAATTGAATGGTTTTGATAGTTTCAGAACTTACAATTTTAGCACGAGCCTTGGAACGACCGTTTATGGTATGTTCGATTTTCAGGGGAAGGGAAAAGACCCGAAAATCCAGGCCATTAGACATGTCATGAGACCTGCCGTTAGTTACAATATCAATCCATCATTTGATGAATACTATGATACTTTTGAGGTCATTGATGCGGATGGTACCACGACTCAAGAATATACACGATTCGAGAATTCGATCTTTGGAAGTCCCAACAGGAATTTTTCAAGTTCTTTAGGACTGTCGTTAGCGAATAATTTTGAAATGAAGGTCAGACCGGACGATTCAACCCAAACGGAATCAAAAAAAATAAAATTACTTGATAATTTAAATTTTTCAACGTCTTACAATTTTGCTGGTGATTCGCTTCAATGGAGCCCTGTGAGAGCTTCTGGAGGGACTCAAATTTTGGATAATAAGATGAGTATCAACTTTGGGATGACGTTAGACCCTTATGCATTGGATAACAATAATCAGAAAATTAATACTTATAATTTAAATAATGGCGGCAGTCTATTTCGATTGACATCCGCGAATTTAAACGTTAGCTATTCGCTTTCCAATGAAACGTTTTCAGGAGGCGTTGATAAAGATGGTCTTGATGAACGGCAAGAACAGTCCTCGTTGGATAGTGGTGGTCGTGCAGATGATTTATTCGGTAAACCTCAAGATTTTTCCAGCCAACGATTGGGCGACGATGAAGAATCGGATGAAGAACAAACTCCGAGTGAGCTTTATAACTACTCAATACCATGGAATTTGAGAATGGCCTATGTCGTTAATTATTCAAATCAGAGACGTGAGAGTGACATCTCATCCCATTCTTTAATGTTTTCAGGTGATGTACAAGTTGCGCCTCGATGGTCTGTTGGTGCCTCCTCTGGATACGATTTCAAAAATCAAGGATTTACGTATACACAGTTACGTTTTGAGCGCGATTTATTGAGCTGGCGAATGAACTTCAACTGGATTCCATTCAGTGCACAAAGCTCATGGAATTTCTTTATTGGTATCAAATCAAACTTATTGAAAGATATAAAATACGACCAGCGTCGACGTCAAGATCAGCAGCTTTGATGTTTGGTTATTGTGTAAACTACTATATATTTTAAAACAATGTTTTTATGAAAAAGATCATCACTTCACCAAATGCTCCAGCACCGATTGGAGCTTATAATCAAGCTGTCTTAACAGGCAATATGTTGTTTACCTCTGGGCAAATCGCACTAAATCCTGTGACTCAAGAATTGGAAATGGAAACCATCGAAATCGAGACCCGACAGGTTATGGAGAATTTAAAAGCCGTTTTGAGTGCTGCTGAAATGACCTTTGAAAACGTCGTTAAATCGTCTATTTTTATAAGCGATATGAATAATTTTGGGATTATCAATGAGGTCTATACCACTTATTTTAAAAGTGAGACAGCTCCTGCTAGAGAAACTGTTGAAGTCGCCAATCTACCCAAATTCGTGAATGTCGAGATAAGCATGATCGCCGTAAAGTAGTTTTACGTAAATTCCAAATTTGAAGCAACTGATATTTTTGATGGTCCGCAGTATTATGTCTATGCAAACTTATCCAACAGTCATCACAATTAGGACATTGAAATTTGTTCTATAGGCGTCTTGAATGGTATTCTGCCAAACCTTCAATTGGTCTTCTTACAAAGTTCCCAACGGTAAATCCCATTTCTTCACTGACTTCCCTGATTTCTTCTTGCGAAAAGTAAGCAATAGAGCCGGCAAAG
>JBBSOJ010000130.1:0-9085 GCA_038259855.1 Flavobacteriales bacterium | reverse complement strand
GTTCCTGTAGATTCATAAGTTAAACTAGTAGCAGCTTTGTATGTGGCATTTTCTAATGGAATCCTATTATTTCCAGCTCCAAAACTTTCGTTATAATATTTATAATTGACAGCAACAGAGCTTAATGAGTTTTTGCAAGCTGATTCTTCTAAAGTGTCTTTAATTCCATCGTTATCGTCATCAATATCGACATGATCTGCAACTCCGTCATTATCGCTGTCAAAAACAGTTTGTTCCAATTTAACTTCAATTTTGAAATTGTATGTAGTAAAATTATTAGCATTACTAGTAACGGTGATTGTGGTACTATTCAATGCCGGTGAGGAGGACGGATTTTGATAGAGTACTTCAAATGTGGCATTGCTATTTGGGGCAATAGTCATAGTTGAACCAGATGGAATGGTAAAAAATGAATTACTAGAATCGATATTTGATATCAATAATGGAGCTGTACCTGGATTTTCTATAGTAAACGATCGTATCACGGATGTTTTGATATTCACTGTCCCGAAGTCCGTATTATCCAACAACCAAGGGGATACATCGTTATTTGGTATCACATAGTCATTACCTTTCACAATAATTTGCGGTACCACATAAACTTCAGAGCTGTTATTGAGCGCAGGATAAGTGGTTTTGGCATTATCATTAAAAAAATTGGTATTTGTATTATAAATATCGCTAGGTTCACTACTAGAAACCACATCCACAAGCGCTCCAATAGACAAGCTAAAGAGTAAAATACTTATGTGAAGAATGAATGTAAGACTTTTCATGCGTTATTGATAAGAACTAAAACTATATAATAAATTTAGTAAAATAAATCATTACTTCGTTTCAATTGTCTGTTTTTTAGTTGGTTACTCGTTTAAATTAACTTATCAGTGATTAATCGACTACTATTGTAAGATTTTGTTTACGGTCTTTACCTTACCAGTTGTGTTATATATTCTTACATATTAATTTTGTCAAAAAAAAAATACGATAAATCGTGTCTTTCAGTTTTTAAATTTTAATTTTTTTTTTCAACTAATTACTCTAGTTGAGAAGGAATCCATCTTGAATCCCTTAATACTTCGGCTAATATATAAAACTTTTTCAAAAAACATCTACGAAATACGTATTTTATCGTTGAAATGCATTTTGTCGTTTGATTTCACACAAAATTATCTCTTTTTCACTAGTGTTATGAACTAAAACAAATCAATTATTGACCCAATCTGCGAACAGCACATTAAACCGACCAAATTCATATTTTTAATCTAAAATCACAAAGCTGCTATTTACAATAATCGATGATGATCGTTATTGCATTATCGAGGGGGGTGCTTAAGGGGGGATACGAAGATACTGATGGTTTTTGTCAGATCGCTATTTTATCGACGAAATGCATTAATACTCTTTGACTTTTGATTTTCAGTAAATTATAAATTTTTTTAAATAAATTCTTTGGTTGTATTGAAACAACTAAAGATTCAATTCGGCATTGCTATATACTCCTTCAATAAAATAATTAGGGGTTATTTATGTCTCTGCATCGTTAAATTAATAATTATTGATTCATCTAAAAATAAAACATGATGTATACCATTAATAAGTGTTTCAATTCAACTTTGATTTTATTATCATTTCATTAGGGTCTATCTGCCATATATTTTTTTTGATAGTTAACTTATGCCATAGAGTTTTTTGAAAAAAAGGTTGTAAACTTGATTATCCGATTTCAACGTTCAAGTAATATAATTTAATTTCAAATAACTGTTCAGCACATGACAAAACATACTATTTTAGGTGCCAATGGCATCATTGGGGAAGGTTTGGCAAAGGAATTACGTTCAAATTTTTCTGGATCAATAACATTGGTCGGTAGAGATCCAAAAAAAGTAAATTCAGAAGATTTTCTATTTAAGGCTGATTTACTTAATAGAGAAGAAGTTCTTGACGCCCTACAAAATACAGATATCGCGTATCTCACAGTTGGGTTGCCATATGATTCTGAAATATGGCTCAAAAAATGGACGGTGATCATGGATAATGTTATCTATGCTTGTAAAACCCATGGCTGTAAGCTTGTTTATTTTGACAATACTTATGCATATTCTCAAAATACGGTGAAACAAACTGAACATACGCCATTTGATCCCGATGGTGATAAAGGGTTGGCGAAAAAACGTACAGCTGAACTTCTTTTGAATGCCATGTCACAAAATGACATTAAAGCCGTCATTTGTAGGGCCCCTGAATTTTATGGTCCAGGCAAGACAAAAGGTCTCACTAACTCTTTAATATTTGAAAATTTGAAAAACCGTAAAACCCCAAAAGTATTGGTGAAAGATACCGTTTTGAGAACGTTAATTTATACGCCAGATGCCAGTAGAGCCATGGCGTTGATCGGAAACACCGAGGACGCTTACGGTCAGACATGGCATTTGCCATGTGATGACGATCGTATGACTTACAAGGAAATCATGCAGGAGATTTCAGATCAATTGGGTAGGAAAGTTGATTACACAGTTCTCAATTCATTTGTAATCAAATTTTTAGCACTTTTCAACAGTAATTTAAATGAAACGAAAGAACTGCTGCCTCGCTATGCAATTGATAATATATTTGAGTCTTCAAAATTTCAAAATCGATTTCCAGAATTCAAAATCACGCCGTATAAAGAAGGTATTAAGGCGATTTTAAATGATTTTGAAATAGAATAATTTTACAGATACATAATTAAGGCAGAAGAAATTCACCCAATATAGTTTTTAAATGGAAGTCAACCTTGGTGATTTTTTATCGTCAGCATAGAATTAAATGACGCTAAAGGCGTCTTATTTTTTCTCAAAAATTAAATCAATGCCATCCACATAAGTTTGTCCTAATCTCATTTCACCATCTGTGAGTTGATACGTCCACTTTAGATCGTTTATTTTGACCAGTAAAATCATAGGGTCATTTTGGCCGGTCAAGTGATCCTCTCCAAAGAAGTAGATATGTGAACCATTCGGATATCCCATATTTTCTTCGCCAGAAACGTCTAGTGTTCCATCATTCCTAAAATTATATATGATAGAGTCACTCCTGTAATCCACTGTTATTAATTCATAAGAGCCTTCAGGATTTATACCATAAAATTCTGATCGCATTAATTTCCATTCACCTACAATGACGCTATTGGTAGAATTATCATCATCATCTTGCGAACATCCTAATAGAATCGTAATCGTGAAAAGGAATAAGACTATGTTTTTCATATGAATACTGTAATTTGAACTATTTAAAGCGGGAAAAAAAAATGATTTTTTATAGTAAAGGATTTACAGAACCTCAATAGATTCGATACGTATTTCAAAAGTTTCTTCTTTCTTGTTCCCAATCAGTAGTTGCATTTCTAAAATAGGTTCACCTTCATAGTTAGGTACGTTAACAGGCCCGCCTCGATAGGTCGCTTTCATCTCATCAAATGGAATTGTTATGGTTTCCCAGACATCATTACCCTTCGTAGAAAATGTATATGCATATGAATGTCGTCCACGTTCGGTTCTTACTCGGAAATTGTAATCTTTGCCGTCACCTTTCAAACGTATTAGAAAGGACTTTGATTGATTGGGAAGTTTGTATGGATCTTTTTCTACAGTTTGGTGAATTGAGCAAAAACCACCATTGTTTTCTAATGACACACGCCCCGAAAAATAAGCGTGGTTGTTATCTGTCATTTTAAGTTGGCTATCAGATCTGCCTCCCATAACAACATCATCTTGAATTCGCCATCCTCCTTTGCCCATCTCGGGAAAGCTATAAAGCATCGTTGATGTACTATCTGATTTTGCAACCTCGTTACCAGACGTCTCATTTGTTATTTTTTTATTTGAATTGGACATACAGGATGTTATTAAAATTGTAAAAATTAGGCTTACGATTCGCATTGAACTATGATAGTGCATTTAACTCTTATTTAAACACATAAGATACGATATAAATATTCATCAGTTTACATTTTGTATAATTTTGACACACGCTGAGTCTATTAATTTAGACATCATGGTGCTGGGATGAAAATATCAAATGTTGCGCCTTTGTTAATTTTTCCAGTGGCTTTTATAATACCTTCATGATTTTCTATGATTCGTTTTACGATGGCTAGTCCTATTCCGGTTCCTGAATAGTCGTCTTTACTATGAAGTCTTTGAAATACTTCAAAAATCTTCTCATTGTATTCTTCTTCAAAACCGATCCCATTATCAGTAAACTGAATATGACTGTACTGTTTATGTTTAGCCAGATCTAGTATGTTTAATTGGTCTCCTTTTACAGTATCACAACTGATAGAGATAGTGACCGGTTGCCCTTTTTTGGAGAATTTAATTGAGTTGGTTATTAAATTGAGGACAACTTGCTTGAATTTAACAGGAATTATTTTTACGTCGCATATATCTTTCAATTCGAATGTGACATCGTTTTGCTCTAATTCTTCGCTCAATGTTTCTTTGACATCTTCAATCATTTCGCTCAAATCAACAACCTCATAATCTGCTTCTTGTACTGTGGTTCTTGAATACGCAATGAGATCTTGGATCAAATTCTGCATTCGATAGGCTGACTTTTGCATTCTCTCAAAATGTTTCTTACCAGTGTCCGATAAGGTTTCCAATTCAGTATCGATTATTCGAGAAGAAAACGTTTGTATTTTACGAAGGGGCTCCTGTAGATCATGACTGGAAATATAGACAAACGATTGGAGTTCCTTATTCATTTTTTCAAGATCGATATTCTTTTGTTCGAGTTCTTTGGTTCGCAGTCGTACCATGTTTTCCAGCTCTGTGGTAAACATCTTTTGTTCCTGAATATCGGTACTGGTACCCACCCATCTCTTGATGACGCCATCGGCGTCTCGCTGTGGGATTGCACGACTTAACTGCCAACGATACTCTCCGTTATGTTTTTTAAAACGCTGTTCGAACAGATAGTTTTCTCCTGTATTGATAGCGTGCTGCCAGTGCTTTATATTTTCTTCTCGATCGTCGGGATGTACGATGTTGGTCCAGCCTTCATTATTGAGGGTTCCTGGTTCATACCCTACAAAGTCGTAAGTAGATTGATTGAAATAGGTGAGGTTACCTTCAGGATCTGCCGTCCAGATGTATTGTGGCATAGAATCGGCCAACAAACGGAACTTTTCTTCACGTTCAACCAATTCTTGTTGGAAATTGCGTTCGTCAGTGATATCCCTTACCGTACCTAGAATACGTTCTGGCACATTGGCAGCATCATAATATATTTTGCCTTTGGCCTCCATCCAATGAAGTGAATTATCATTCCATATGATACGAGTTTGGTATTGTAATTTACCATCTATATAGGCGTGCTCAAAAGCCTTTTCTCTCGTGTTGAGATCATCGGGATGAAAGTTGGCCAAAAGTTGCTCATTGGTAAGATTTTTTTGATCTTTAAATCCTAAAATTTCATAGAGACGATCTGAAGCTATGATGCTGGAGCCCTTTAGATCAACATCAAAAATGCCCAATTCACTCCCGTCAATAACGAGTTTTAATTTTTCTTGACTTTCTTTGATTAATTGTTTTGCTATAACAGTCGTTGTCACGTTGGTCGCTACGGCGATAAACCCTGAAATTTCATTGTCTTCCACTAGCGGATGATACACAAAATTGAAATATTGAATTTCAGTTTTACCTTTTCGAGATAAAGGCACGGGAAATTCGTATCCATAAAAATCATCTCCTGTTTTAAAGATGTCGTCAAGTATTGGGGCCAAGGTCAACTCAACCTCTGGCAGCACTTCGAAAAGGGGCTTGCCTAATAGTTGATCTTCTGTCCGATCTATTAATTGTAGATAATTCTCATTGGCCATTTCTGCAATATGCCCTCTACCCTTAAAAATGGCGATTCCTACGGGTGCCTGTCTTACCGACTGACGGAATCGTTTCTCACTTTCTTCAACCTGTTTTTTGGCATTCTGAAGTTCTGTGACATCGGCAGCAGTGTTCATAACGGCATAGACCGCACCTGTTGCATCGAAAACTGGCGTGAAACTGTAATTGAAATAGTAAGTTTTAATAGCGCCATTAGTCACGATATCCACTTTTTGATTTTTGGCATGAAAGGAGATTCCGTTACGTAACACCCCACGAATCTGCTCAAATATTTCCTGATTTTCCAATTCGGGTAATATATCGGTATACGATTTACCAATCACATCATCACCTTTACCATAATAGTCTATAATGGTTTGGTTGGCCAAAATAATCCGCAATTCTTCACCTTGATACACGCCGATTGGAAATGGTGCACTTTCCACCAAAGCGCGAATACTCTGCTCGCTCTCCTCAATTTTTTTCCTTGCATCCACTTGAGCGGTAATATCAAAACCAAGGGCCATAATACCATCGATAATACCTTTTGAATCGAAAAGTGCTTCAAAGGAAAAATTGATATATCTGGTTTGTAGAATACCATCTCTCATGAATTTTACCGGCATCTCAGGAGTGGAAAATCTACTCCCTGTTTTGGAGACACCGTCTACCAAATCTTTGATACCTTGGTCCAATAGCTCGGGCATGCACTCGAATAGAGGCAAATTGAGAACTTCGTTTTCAGTTCTGCCCCAGAGTTCTAAAGCGAATTTATTGGCAATTTCTACGTAGTAATCGGCTCCTCTAAAGATGGCTATCGCAATTGGCGCCTGAAGAATCATCAGTCTCAAATTGCTTTCGCTCACCGTTATTTCCTTTCGAGCTTCTACTTGTTTCGTATTATTTTGAGCCCACACAGCAACTTTTACAACCTTATCGTGATCGTTGACTAATGGCACAAAGACAAACGAGACATAAAGTTTCTCTTCAGTATGCTGTCGGTTTAAAGATAACTCTACTTCCTTGCCATTATAGGCCTCACCCAATTCTACGATCTGATGTAGCGTCTCATAAAATAAGTCTTTCACATCAGGAAATAGATCCCAGAAATAGTGGTCGATAATTTGTTCTCTAGGAGTTCCGGCGATGTCAACAAAACTCTCATTGACTGTCTCACTCCTTAAGGTCGCAGCATCCAAAAGGCAAATACCAACTGGCGAATCCAAAATCATCTTACGAATGTGACTTTCGGTTTCTTTCGTTTTAATATTGGCTGTCGTTTGTTCTGTGATATCCTCCAATGTTCCCGTAAAACGGTATGCGATCTGATCGTCATTATACCAAACTCTTCCTTTGGCATGCACATTGGTTTCTTTATTTGTAAGCGCATTTACAACGGTATATTTTTCGTCATACTCGCCACCTGAATCAAATTTCAAGATACTTTCAATGGCTAGTTCTATGCGATTCCTGTCGCTATCAATAATAGCATTGGTAGCCTCTGTGAGATCAATTTCCTCATTTCGTGGAAGTCCGAACCACTCTTTAAGTCTGGCATTTCCAGAGAATTTATTGGTCATCGGAATATAGTCGAACGTGGCTAGTTTCGTAGCTTCGATGACAAATTCCAATTCGTCGATACTTAACTTTAAGTTATCTTGTGCCTCTTTTTTAGTCGTTGTTTCTACCGAAGTCACCAATACGCCACCGATAACGCCATTTTCCAATCGGATAGGACTATATGAAAAATCAAAATAACAGTCCTCAAGATACCCATGTCGGTTTAGCTGTAACTCATAATCTTTAAAGCTTACGGAATCGCCTTTCAGGACTTGGTCCAACATAGGACCAACGATATGCCATATTTCAGACCACGTATCTTTAGCACTCGATCCTAGGGCATGAGGATGCTTGGTAGTACCCATGATGGGATGATAGGAATCATTATAGATTTGAATATAATCGTGGCCCCATAAAATATTCTGTCCGAATGGATTGTCGAGAACCATTCTGACGGCTGTTTTGAGGGGTTGGGACCAATTTTGCGGATCCCCTAATGATGTGTGATGCCAATCTTTTGCTCTAATGAGCTTGCCCATCTCTCCGCTATCGTGTAAAAAATTGTAGGCTGTATGTTCAGAATTCATAATATGATTTAAGGTTGAATAACAAAACTATCCATTGAGCGTGGTGTTTCGTTTTCGTCACTGAATAATGTAATTGCTTTTTTTAAGACCATTTTTAAACTCGAAAATTGTCCGGGTTTTTGAATATAATGATTTGCGCCCAAATTGAACATATCTTTAACAACGGTCTTATCCAACGATGTAGAGAAAATTATAATAGGAATATGACTCAACGTATCTGAAGATTTGATCTCGGCCAGACATTGCAAACCTGATTTTTTGGGCATATTGAGATCCAGAAACAGCACGTCGGGATGGACAGCTCGTTCAGACAACAGAAAATCCATGAGTTCCACCCCATTATTGACAACGGAAAGGTTAACGGGATGATCGATATATTTTAAAGCATCTTGAAAAAATTCACAGTCGTCTAAATCGTCATCGGCTAACAAAAGATGCAACTTCAAATCTTTCATTTTATATAATTTAACTCAAAAATGCCTTGAAAATTAGTCTTGTTGACCAGGTCATCTTGATGGTACTAAATTAACAATTAATTTAATACCTAGAAGGATTGCAGTTTTTTGGAATATTTCGATAATACGAACACGGTTTTGGGTGTTCGGAAACAATGATTTTGGAAGTTTCGATGGTGAATCAGTATACATGGGATTGATTGGTAGCTGAAATTTAATTCTCAATCGAAATGACTCTATCGATAATATCAAGATGATATTCTATCAAAAAAGAGATGGATTTTGAGTGCGTTATTTTTGTGTGTAATCCTAATCTTCAAGCGTTAGGTTGTGTTCATTTTGAACCATTATGGCGATCAGGTCATACATGCCATGATTTGGAAACGACATATCACAAAAGGCCCTTAACAGAAGCGACTATGAAACTCATTGCATAAACAATATATTCTATTTTTTAGTCATCTAAAATAATAGTCAAAAATGACTTATATCACATTTCGCTATGTATACCTATCGTACATTTATGGATAAAATAAATTGAGAAATGTCCGAATTAAAAGATGATTATTTAGACAATCACTATATACACCGAAGTAACTGGTTAAGAGCAGCCGTTCTTGGC
>JBBSOJ010000129.1:0-9106 GCA_038259855.1 Flavobacteriales bacterium | reverse complement strand
TGAATTTTTGGTAGGTGCAGCGATTATGTTAGATAATAATGAAGTTGTAACAGGTAGCAATCAAGAGAACGCGTCCTATCCGTCAGGCTTGTGTGCAGAACGTACGGCCATTTTTTATGCAGGTGCAAAATATCCGAAGGCAAAAATGCTCACGATGGCCATCATTGCAGGGTCTGTAAACAATCAAACCAACGATCCTATTCCTCCCTGTGGAGCGTGTCGCCAATCGATTGCAGAATACGAGGAAAAGCAGGATGCGCCTATTGAAATTTACTTCATGGGAGAAACGGGTCAGGTTGTAAGATCACCGTCATTATCAAACCTTCTTCCCTTACAGTTTAAGAAATCTTTTCTATAACGATTTCGTGGAAAAATTACGATTTTCGATTTCTTGATTCGTTACTAAAGTGTTATTTTTGTTATTCGTTCTATTTAATTGACGTTACTAATGCAGAAAATCACGAAAGAAGTGTACCTTAATTGGTACGAAGAGATGTTGTTTTGGCGAAAGTTTGAAGATAAACTAGCAGCCGTATATTTACAGCAGAAAGTAAGAGGATTTCTTCACTTATATAATGGTCAGGAAGCCATTTTAGCAGGCGCTTTGCATGCGATGGACCTTACAAAAGACAAAATGATTACGGCGTATAGAAATCACGTTCAGCCAATTGGTATGGGTGTGGATCCTAAACGTGTTATGGCTGAATTGTTCGGCAAGGCAACAGGGACTTCCCAAGGTCTTGGTGGTTCTATGCACATCTTTTCCAAAGAACACCGATTCTACGGTGGTCACGGAATCGTCGGTGGTCAAATTCCATTGGGTGCTGGTATTGCGTTTGGTGATAAATATCATGGGAGCGATGCCGTAACGCTATGTTGTTTTGGAGATGGTGCGGCACGGCAAGGCTCTTTGCATGAAACGTTCAACTTGGCCATGCTCTGGAAACTTCCAGTAGTGTTTGTATGTGAAAACAACGGATATGCTATGGGGACGTCAGTTGCAAGAACCGCTAACCACACCGATATTTGGAAACTTGGTTTAGGCTATGAAATGCCTTGCGGGCCTGTAGACGGAATGAATCCGGTAAAAGTGGCAGAAGCCTTTGATGAAGCGATACAAAGAGCTCGTAGAGGTGATGGTCCAACGTTTTTAGAATTGAAAACGTACCGGTATAGAGGCCATTCCATGAGTGATGCCCAACATTACAGAACGAAAGATGAAGTAAAGGAGTACCAAAAGATTGATCCAATAACACAAGTGAAAGAGGTCTTATTGGAAGAAAAATATGCTACTGAAGACGATATCAAGAAAATCGACAAGCGTGTAAAAGAGCGTGTCGCAGAATGTGAAAAATTTGCGGATGAGTCACCTTTCCCAGAAAAGAATGTGATGTACGATGTCGTTTACGAGCAAGAGGATTATCCATTTATACAGCACAAAATATAAGCTATGGCAGAAATTATAAATATGCCGCGTTTGAGCGACACGATGGAAGAAGGGACAGTCGCAACTTGGTTGAAAAAAGTTGGAGATAAGATAGAGGAAGGAGATATTCTAGCGGAAATCGAGACCGACAAAGCGACGATGGATTTCGAATCTTTTCATGAAGGAACATTGCTTCATATCGGGATTAAAGAAGGAGAAACAACGAAAGTAGATGAACTCTTGGCCATTATTGGTGAAGAGGGAGAGGATATATCAGCTTTGATTTCAGGTTCAAAAGAACCAAAAGAAAATAAAGATTCAAAGAAAGATTCAAAAGAAGAAGACACATCTAACAAGTCGAAAACAGAAGATAAAGAAGCGTCCGAAAAATCATCCGATACTGCAGATGAGGATGATTCAAACGATTCAGATGTATCAACAGATGATTCTGATACGTCGGAAACGACATCCAGTACTGATGAGCTTCCAGAAGGCGTCATTGTGGTTCCTATGCCACGTTTGAGTGACACCATGGAAGAAGGGACAGTGGCGACTTGGCTTAAAAAGGTGGGCGATACAGTAGAGGAAGGTGATATTCTTGCCGAGATCGAAACGGACAAAGCAACTATGGAGTTTGAGTCGTTTCAATCGGGAATTTTACTGCATATTGGAATTAACGAAGGCGAGTCGGCCAAAGTAGATGCCTTATTGGCCATCATTGGTCCCGAAGGCACAGATATTTCTGGTATTGCTAAAGATTTTAAGGCTGGAGAAACTAATAAGAAGAAAGAGACTTCTAAAAAAGAAACTTCCAACGATGAAAAAAAGGCCGAATCGTCAAGCGAGCCTCAACCGCCAAAAGAATCAAAAGAAATAAAAGACGATCTAGCAGAGTCCAAAAAAGCGGAGTCTCATTCAGAATCAAAATCAAATACGAGTTCAGACTCCAGTAGAATTTTCGTCTCTCCTTTGGCTAAAAAAATGGCTGAAGATAAGGGGATTGATATAGCACAGGTCAAAGGTTCTGGTGAACATGGCCGAGTGGTTAAGCGTGATATTGAAAACTTTACACC
This sequence comes from Flavobacteriales bacterium, assembly GCA_038259855.1. Classification (GTDB taxonomy): domain Bacteria; phylum Bacteroidota; class Bacteroidia; order Flavobacteriales; family Flavobacteriaceae; genus JBPOFM01. Next base: position 6,607 of record JBBSOJ010000129.1, on the reverse strand, counting down.
CGCAACAAGTGCTGCAGCTTCAACCGGTAAATTTGTAGCGACTGGTCAGGAAGACTTCGATGAAAAGCCTAACTCGCAAATGCGGAAGGCGATTGCAAAAGCATTGACGAACTCCAAGTTCACAGCTCCACATTATTATTTGAATGTTGAGTTTGATATGGAAAATGCGATTGCTTTTAGAGAGCAATTCAATTCACTTCCAGATACAAAAATTTCTTATAATGATATGATTTTGAAGGCCTGTGCACTAGCTCTCAAAAAACATCCACAAGTCAATTCACAATGGTTTGCTGACAAGATGCGATTAAATAACCACGTGCATATTGGTGTGGCGGTTGCCGTAGAAGATGGATTGGTAGTTCCTGTCGTGAAATTCGCGAATGAGCAAAGTTTACCTCAAATAGGTGCTGCCGTGAAGGATTTTGCAGGCAGAGCGCGCAACAAGAAATTAAAACAAGACGAAATGGAGGGCAGCACATTTACGGTGTCTAATTTAGGAATGTTTGGTATTGAGAGTTTCACATCCATCATCAATCAGCCAAATTCAGCTATATTATCGGTTGGAGCCATTGTCGAAAAGCCGGTGGTTAAAAAGGGTAATATTGTTGTAGGGAATACGATGAAATTATGCTTGGCCTGCGACCATAGAACAGTGGATGGCGCAACAGGGTCCCTATTCCTTCAAACCTTGAAGGGTTATATCGAGAACCCTATTACCATGCTGGTATAAGCTCTGTTTTTTAAAACAATCAAATCCTGCTTCGTGCGGGATTTTTTTATCTTTACTCTAAAATTCAATATACATGAAACACTATCTATCATTTTTTGCCCTTTTATTAATTCTGGGTTGTAAATCAAAAGGAGACGTCAAATCGATTGCTGAAGCAAATTTGGTATCAAGCGACGAATTAAAAGAATCCGTGACCTATTTGGCATCTGACGATTTGGAAGGTAGAAACACAGGCACCGCTGGTATTGAAAAAGCTGCCGTGTATATTGAAGAAAAATTAAAATCTTATAATGTCAAACCTTATTTTGAAGGGTATCGCGATGCCTACAAAATTGGCGATATGGACGCCTTTAATGTGGTAGGGTTTATTGAAGGAACAGATCCCGAATTAAAAAAGGAAATCATCATTCTTGGAGCACACTACGACCACATTGGCTTCGGTAAAGTGGTTGATAATGATTCTATTGCCAATGGCGCAAATGATGATGCGACAGGCACGGCGGCAGTCATGGCGATGGCACGCTATTTTGCAGAGAAAAAAAGTAATAAACGCAGCATCATGTTTACACTGTACTCCGGAGAAGAAATGGGGTTGTTGGGTTCTAAACATTTAGCCGAACGCTTAAAAAAAGAAAATATCAATTTATATACCATGATCAATTTTGAAATGATCGGTGTTCCCATGGTTGATAAAGCGTATGATGCCTATTTTACGGGGTTCGATTTATCCAATATGGCCACTAAATTGAATTCTTACGTAGATTCGAATCTCTTGGGACTGTTACCAAAGGCGGATGAATTTAAATTATTCTACCGTTCGGACAATTATTCGTTTTATAAAGTATTCAATAAGCCGTGTCATGCCATTTCAACATTTGACTTTACTAATTTTGATTATTACCATCATGTGGACGATGAAGCCGATAAAATGGATTATGAATTTATGGCACGTTTGGTCAACAAAATGATTCCGGCATTTGAAGCGATGAGCAATACCACAACCGCAGAAATTATCATGAATGAATAAAAACATCATAATAACAGGAACGAGTAGAGGAATAGGATACGAATTGGTGAAGTTATTTGCTGATCAAGGCCATGCTGTGTTGGCGTTGTCTCGTAATGAAGAACCTATTAAAAAATTGAATTTAAAAAATGTTATAACACTGCCTTTCGATCTTGGTGATGCGGAAAGCTATAAACAGATAGAACATTTGATATCAGATCAATGGCAATCGGTTGATATTGTTATAAATAATGCGGGAACGTTGCTTAATAAGCCTTTTGCAACGACCAGTATGCAAAATTTTGAAGACGTTTACAGAACCAATGTGTTTGGTGTTGCCGAATTAACACGAGTGGTATTACCATTTATGAAAAAAGGGAGTCATGTCGTAACCATAAGCTCAATGGGTGGCGTACAGGGCAGTATGAAATTCCCAGGGTTATCTGCCTATAGCTCAAGTAAGGCCGCAGTGATCACGCTTACGGAATTACTCGCAGAAGAATACAAATCGTCAGGAGTTTCCTTCAATGTCTTGGCTTTGGGAGCGGTACAGACCGAAATGCTCGAAGAAGCCTTCCCTGGGTATGAAGCGCCGCTATCTGCTTTGGAAATGGCAAATTATATCTGTGATTTTTCTCAAAATGGTCAAAAATTCTACAATGGAAAGTTGTTGCAAGTGTCCAGCTCTACGCCTTAAGTGTAAGTTTTTATATTTTCAAGAAGCTAAAAGCATACTCCTTTTAACGCGTTAAGCCTTCTGTAGTAAAGGAAATACCTTGCTGTCCGGACGTTGAGATCATCACGGCATTAAACAACGGATCTGTACTTCTATCAGGCCGTGCCCATTCGAACACAAAGTTAGCACCACTGCCTCCGTGATCGTCACTTTCATTGATTATAATTTCAATCGTTTCGTGAGGCTTCAAATACACCGGACTTTTATGGTAGGATCGAATCAGGTCACCTTCCGTATTATAATAATCACTACTTGTAATGAAAATCGTATCTGTTGAGCTTATGTTTCGCAAACTAACGGTGGCAGTAAGATCAATGACACGATGCTCCGTAACACTATAGACTTCTGAATAGACGGCGAGATAACTACTGCCATAGACTAAACTATCGGCCGGATTGAGTGTTGTCATTCGCTCTTTCCAATTGACCGGCATAACATCTTGCACGGGTTCTGTTTCCGTTTGGCAAGAGGACATGAGAACTATTAAACTTAAAAGAAAAAAGATCTGTTTCATCTTATAAAAGTATGAAAAATAGGTGGAAAAAATACTAAACTCAATCTGCTCTTGGTATCATCAATTATAAAATATCCAACTTTAATCATTAAAGGTCACGATAAAACGAAAACGAACATGTAATACTGCACTGCTTGGCATTAGATTATTTCTTTAATTTATTACTAAATCTACGGTGATAAACTCCGTTGGGCTTGATTTGAATTTCAATTCATAGTTTCCGGCAGTTGATGCAGTGAACATGTAGTTTGCTGTGCGTATTGGTGCTTCTTGAGTACATATACAACCTTGATATCTTGCTTCAACCTCTATAATTCGTGTATTGCCAGTACCTGTCTCAATAAATTGTCCTAAATCGCCACAACCATTTGCCACTGAAAATTTCACTTCAATAGTGATACTATCATTAACGTTTCCTGTGTCTGGTGATTCAACAGAGGTTACATACGCAATTTGATCTGTAATGCATAAGTCTTCTTCACTGTCATCATCTTGGTCACAACTCATTGATAGTCCCATAGACATTATTAATATCAGTAAGATTTTAAAATTGGTTTTCATTTTTGCTATTTTCATTTAGATGTAAAGATTAAAATGTTTGGTTTGAAATGGCCACCAAATAATACATCGTCCGTTAATTTTTTAAGGATATAAGAATTAAATCTTCATATCATAATTAATAGTTCAAACGATTCGAGTTTGTAGCGTTGTTGAATTAATTTCCAAACTCATAGTGGTCCAGCGATGCTTTATACGTCAAATTGTAAAGGTAATTACTTGAAAAACTTCTCTGATACTTCCAGAATGGTATTCTTACCATGTTCCCCCATATAATAGTAAAAGTCTCCAGTGGGTTTTATAAGAATAAAATTTCCATATTCTGTCTCGTATTGGAAAAAAAGCTTTTTAAATAAATTCTCTTGGTCTGCTAACCAATCGATTTTAGGATAATGGTGATAGTCGAGGTTGTCGCATTCAGGAGAATTAATCCAAAACTGATTTATACTCGCTATGTTGTGCAGTTTTTTTAAATAATTTTTATCCAAAACATTCCAAGTAGATCGCGATGACCATTTTTTATCTTTTTTAGGAAATGCTGTAAGATAATTAATGACTATATTCTGGGACGAGTCAATAGCCGTTCCGCTCAAATCTGTAAGGTATTTTTTAAGTGCAACAAACGTCTCTTTATCAAGACGGCCATATTTTTTTCTCGTCACTAATAAGCCATATCGAATGGTATCATTTTCAAAATATATATTGAGATTTTGACTATAATCTATGAATTTCTTAAACTGTTCTTCTGATATTTTTTTTTCATTTTCATTATAGTATTCTGTAGGTTTAGTTTGACTATAGCATTGAAAAGTGACAAAAAGAAAGGCTAGCAATTTGATTGGGTTCATTAGGTTAGTTTAAGACATTTTGTGATACTATTTTACAGTACCATCAATTCGGTTATTATAATGACAAATTTAAGTTATCAATAAATCGGTCTAATTCCTTCAGAGAGTGTTCATCAATAATGGTTGTATTGATTCTTAAATCTGATGTATCGGTCTTTAGGATATAATCTCCAGCAAACTTTTTAATCCCAACGAGTTCTTTCAGGTTTATGGTTTTTGAGATCAAGTGGTTTTTGGTGATTGTTCCGTTTTCAATTGTTAGATATTGATTTTTGTTTTCGTAGAAATAAGTTCCTAATTGTAAGATTCCAAGGAGCATATATGCGTATACAAAGAAATTATTGGTGTCAAATAGTGCCCATAACACTCCAAGGACCAACCATAACACTCCAAATATCAGATTGTACTTAAGGCGTTTTTTTTTTGAATCGTATTTTCATATGTGTTCAATTATTGATGAGGTTTTTTCGTTTTGTCAGTAACGCTGTTATGGACTGTGGCTTGTAAAAGTCCGAACCTCTCCAAATATAAACTAACTTAGGGAATTCTATAATTTGTCAAAGGCCAAGATATATTTTATACACGGTTTGAGTTTAGAAACGTATTTTTTATTCAGCGCAAAAGTCATTGTAGGAAATAGATTTTTCTTTCACTTGTCCTGTACAAGAAGTGATTTGGATCGTCAGAAGAACTAAAATTAAGTTCTTTGCTTTTAATATCATCTTATCACTAATTTTTCCCATGATTGCTTTTTTATAATTATTACCAATTATTACCAACGGATATATGGTTAGTTGCGTTTTCAAGCAAATAATTTAGTAAACAAAAAACGAATGCGAGAAAATCTCGTCGGAATTTTCCAGATTAGCACAGACCCAGCAATGGCTTATACACGGTGTTGCCAGTAGTTTTTATTTTCGCCAAGGCATATACATTTTCAATATAGATTCTTGTTCCTTTATTTCTCTTTCATTCATTAATTCGGTTGATAATTTATGTAAGTGTTCGATAAATTCAATTTTCTCTGTTTCTTGACGAAAAAGTCTAATGTTTGATTCGTAAACTCTCAATCCTTCTATGCAAACTCTCCATAAATCTTTATACATAAGACGTAGAGAATCTCCATTATGCCAATAACACATATCTCTTTTAAATTTATTCCATAATCTGTCCATTTCATCTATATGTTCAGGTAATTTCTCTGATTTTTCTGCATCAGAAAATGAGTCAATTTTCAAATTATGTGCAAAATCATTTCTAATGTTTCTTAACACATTCATTATTTGAGCAAAATGAGGTGGAATTAAATTAAATGCTTGAATAATTAGAATTTTGTTATTCAGATTTGTATTATTATTTATTAAAATATCTGCTTTTGGTATGAAATTTTTTAAAAATCTGTCGATTTGATATTCCATTACTGAACAAGCCAAAATAACAAAAGACCTATCATCATTAATTTCATTCAAGCGTTTAAAATATGGTGGCATATCTACGTTCCAATCAAAAAGTTCCCAACTTTCAAATTGTTTGGTAAATAGACAATTGTTTTTATTTGAAATATAAACACTATACTCTTTTGTATTTTTCATAGACTCTATTTGAAGCTATACTAATGGTTATTAAGGATAATTTTTCTCTACAATAAAAAAGAATAAATCGATAAAATCTTCCGAATTAGCTCCTAAATTCTGAATTATCTCTTTACGAAATATGCTAAAGTTTCCTTTTGAATCTTTGTATTGAAGATTTAGAAACTCTCTGAATTCTTTATCTGCTAATAAATCAAACACTTTTTGGGAATATTGTGGCTTTTCTTTATTACCATTCATAATAAAAAGTTTAATAGTTTTTATAATTTCATAAAGTCAGACATTACTTTAAAATTCTGACGAGTTAGGTTTTCAAAATAGAAATTATCTCGGTTAATTATTTGATTCATTGTTTCTTTTTCTGAAATACTTTCTGCAAAACAATTATGGAAATATATCTGAATTTTTTTAAAGTAATTATCTGTTGTTTTGTATTTAAGAAAGTAAATATCTTCCTGACATTCTTTCAACGTATTTAAAAAATACTTTGTTATTTCCCCAGTTTTATCAGAGAGTTCAGTATCATTTAGATTAATAGATTCGTTTTTTTCTGAAAAAGGTAAATGAGCAATCGCAGAAGCAATTTGAATGTCATCAAAAAACTCTTTATTATTATTATTATT
>JBBSOJ010000128.1:0-9136 GCA_038259855.1 Flavobacteriales bacterium | reverse complement strand
TTTAAATGATTTTGATGATAATCCGCAAGTGGAAAGCATCTCTGACAGGGCATTAACGCTTGATATACTAAAAAAAAAGGCACTCCTATTGGCCAAATGTAAGAAATATGATGCGGCGTTGGCAACCACTGACACCGCGATAGATTTGCTTGACTTCCTAAGAACTTCCTTTGAAAGCAACCTAGACAAGCAATATTTATTTGAGAATGCCTATACGGTTTTTGAGACCGGACTATTGGCGGCATATCAACTGTTTGCAAAGACAAAAAATAGTGACTATTTGGACATGGCGTTCCACTATAATGAGAAAAGCAAAAGTATCATGCTTTTGGAAGCTATTTATAGTTCGAGAGCGCATCAATTCTCTGACGTTCCTGACGCTTTGTTGGAGAAGGAACAACAGTTAAAAGCTGAGGTAACCAACCTTGAAAAACTATTGAAAGATGATCCATCCCAATACATCGAGGAACAACTATTTCAAACTAGAAATAGATTCCACAGCACCTTAAAAGAAATAGAGAGCAGGTATGCGGATTATTTCGATTTGAAATATAATCCTGAGGTTATCTCTATCAGTCAAATACAAAAATTCCTAAATAAAGATGAAGCCTTGATCACTTATTTCTACGGAGATACCCATCTGTATTCCATAAAAGTGTCTTCCGAAATAACAGAATTCAATCAAGTCATTTTAGACAGTACCATCAATGACAAAATTCTAAAATACAGTAAAATGTTGCATCGCCCAGATTCAGGTTTGGCAGAGTTATCATCGCTTTCCCATGAACTTTATAGATGTATCATTGAACCCCATCTTGCCCAAATCCCATACAAAAAACTTTATATCATCCCTGACGGCCTGTTGAATTATATACCTTTTGAAAGCCTGGTAACACAAGAAAATCCAATTAAATATCTTGTGGAAGATATTTCCATAAGCTATACCAATTCGGCTACATTGTTGCTTCAGTTACAATCTGGGTTCAAAAATCATCAACTCTTAAGTATTGCTCCGTCTTTTGAAAATTCTAAAATAAAACAACTGCAGCCCTTGCCCAACAATTTGGAAGAAGCACGCAAAACCTTAGATTATTTTAAAGGAGAACTCTTGGAGAAACAACAGGCCACCTTGGCCAATTTTCAAAAAAAACATAAGGATTATGGCATATTTCACTTTGCAACGCACGCCATAGTGGATGATGAATTCCCTGAATATTCATACTTGGCTTTTACTCCAACAATTGATACTAATGACCTCCTTTTTATAAGCGACGTATATAACTTGAAGCTTGATGCTAACCTTGTGAGTTTAAGTGCTTGTGAAACTGGCATCGGCGATCTTAGGCGCGGTGAAGGTTTTATCAGCCTATCCCGCGCGTTTTTTTACAGCGGAGCCAAAAGTATCGTCAACACACTTTGGAAGATCAATGACAATTCGTCGTCAGAAATCATGGTGGATTTTTACGGGAATCTCTCAAAAGACATGTACAAAGATGAAGCTTTAAGGCAGGCACAACTCTCGTTTCTTCAAAAACATAGGGAAGATAAACTTTCCCATCCGTATTATTGGTCTTCATTTGTAGTTAGCGGGAATGTTGATCCGATTGTTGAAGAAAACAAATTTTGGGTATATCTGCTCATTGGAGTATTGGTTTTGGCTCCAGTAATTGTGATAGTGTATAAAAATAGAAGAAGGGTTTAGTCTAATTTTTTGAGAAGTTCTCGTGCCTGAACGGACTTATAACCACCATTGACCACTAAATAATTCAAATGTTTTTGAACAATGGCTTTAGTATTGAGTTTCAGTGCCGCCAGTGCTGCAAACCAATGGGCTTCATCAACAAAAGCTTCTTGATGCTGTATGGTTTCTTCAAAAATAGTTAGTGCTTTGTCATAATTGTCATTGGCCAGATAGGACTGTGCCAGATAAAAGTCTAGATATTTAGAAGCATTGGTTTCTTTCAGTTCCAAAAAAAGAGGAATTGCTTGTTTGTAATCTCCACTTTCATAAGCGGAAAATGCATTGTATTCCAGAGAGGGTTTATTCTCTCCACGGGTAATATTAAATTCAGTATTGGGATAGGCCTCAAAATTTTGAGCATATAATTTGTCATAATCGGGAGTGGAAAAATTAAAATACGTTATGCCGGCCACCCCGATCAAAATGAGAATGGATGCTGCAACAAGCCACTTTTTCCAGCCGGACTCTTTTCTTACTTCCTTCGCTTGTTCGTGCTGTTGCAGTCTAGATTTGAGAATATCCTTTTCATGGCTCTTGATGGATAGAGACAGGTCATTTTGGAATTCAAATTCTTTCCTGAGCTCAACATCAGTCTTTAACAACTTTTCAAACGCTTTCAATTCCTCACTGGTAAGTTCATTGAGGTAATATTTGTCGATCCATTCTTCAGCTTTCATAATGGTTGCGGTTTTAAGATGCGTTCTCTCAGGGTCTTGAGGCAGCGCGATTTTTGGCTTTTGACAACATTAGCATTATTATAATTACCTTCGGCAATTATTTCCTTTATGGAAAACCCCCTATAATAAAACATGGTAAGCAACTTTTGACACTGCTCTCCCAAGGTCACAAAATACGTCTTGAGCAATTTTTGTTCGTGGGAAAGCGATTCATCCCAATCCATGTTGTCAATGGCTACATCTTCATCTTTGGCTATGCTTAACATATATTCTGATCTGACCGTTCTTTGGTTTTTTTTCAGTGTTTTCATGATTAAATTCTTTCCTATTCCAAATAGGTAGGTTGAAAGGGCACTGGTCAATTCTTTTAACCTCCCTGTAATAACATTTTGATAGAAAACAATGTAGGTGTCTTGATAGACATCCAATCGTTCGTCATCATCCAGGCCATATTTTCTTGCATAAAGCAAGAATTTATCACGATTCTCATCGTACACTTCCTTAAAGGCAGTTTCTCCTCCTTTCCGCAGTTTCTCCAGAACCTCATTTTCTACATGTTTTGCCATTAATACATCGGTATTGAAGAATGTTAACATCAAAGATAAAAATTTAAGGATTAATGTTAACCTCCTCATATGGTAATGTATAAAGAAGGAAACAAAAACATACTATTATGAAACCACTTAAAATTTTCACACTGATCCTAGTACTGACTTTTAGCGGCACTCTACATGCCCAATTTTGGAAAGATTTAAAAAAACGTGCTGCTGAAGTGGCCGAAGAAACTCTAAAGCGTAAATCTGAGGAAAAGACGGAACGTGTCACTTCTGATGCTTTTGATAGCGTTTTCAGCAATAAGGTGTTATCAAAAAAAGAGCGCAGAAAATTGGAAAAAGAGGGGGAAAGCCCTGAAGTCGATAATCAAGAAAATGGAAATGACATGCCCGGAGAGGAAAATATCTCGGTAGCATCAAATTTTGGTTTTGAACCGGGGACAAAAGTGTTCTTTGAAGATGATTTTTCTACTGATGCTATTGGCGATTTTCCTGCCAAATGGGATACCAATAGCTCTGGGGAGATTTTTGGAATAAATGGAGAAAAATGGTTAAAGTTGACAAATGATGCCACCTTAATTGCTTCCATTGCCAATAACCTACCTGAAAACTATACTATAGAATTTGATATGCTCACTTCAGGTTTAGATGAGAGAACGAGATCTACTGCCATGGTGGAGCTATGGTTTGATGATAATGGAACGTTTGAAAAAGGTAAGAATAAGGCCATCATTGAAATTTCTCCATATCAAGCTATGGCCTCTAAAGGTGCCATTGAAAAATATATGAACGGCACTCGCAACATGAGGAGCTATGTGGGTAGGGATTATCGTGAGGAAATAAAAGGCCAATCGCATTTCTCAATTGAGGTCAATGGACCGCGGGTTAGGATATGGATCAATACCATGAAAATTATTGATGTACCAAGACTTATTCCCGAAGTAGGAATTACCAACTTCAAAATATTTACGCGCTGGCTGCGTGATAATCCGGGTGAGGATGAAGTCTTTGTTCGCAACTTCAGGTTTGCAGAAACGGGAGAAGATCTGCGAAGCAAGCTCTTAAAGGAAGGCAGCTTTAGCACCAATGAAATTCAGTTTGATTCCGGCTCGTCAAATATCAGTGCGTCATCTATGACCATACTCAATCAAATAGGTCAGCTACTTTCTGAAGAATCTTCATTGGCTCTAAAGATAGTTGGACATACTGATGCCGATGGGAGTGAGGAGGGCAATCTGCAACTATCCGAACAACGTGCTGAGGCAGTAAAGCGGTTCTTTTCTACCCAATTTGGCATCGATACAGCACGTTTAGAAACAGAGGGGAAAGGCGAATCTCAACCGGTAGTACCCAATGACACTCCAGAACACAAAGCTCAAAATAGACGGGTGGAATTTATAAAACAATAAACAACAATTAAAATCCAATAAGATGAAAACATTTAAAATACTTTACGTGTGCGTGCTCGCATTATGCTTGAGCAGCAATGGTTTTGCTCAACAAAAAATTATTGTTAAGAAGAAACCTCAAATAACACAACCAGGACGTATTAAAACTGTTAAGACAGTAAGAACAAATCCATCAGTGAAGCCTGAATTGACAAAAAAAGTAAGTGTTAAGAATACCAATGCGATCAACATCGCCACGGTAGATTTTGTGAGACCAGAGATTCTTAAAACGCTCAATGTCCAAAAAAGGAACGTTTTGCTGCCCGGTTTCAAACAGAGTCAACAGGTGTCTTATGTAATCTGGGAAAATTTGGCAGTGCATGAAGGGGATATCATTTTGGGTAGCGCCAGCAATGTGGTTGACCCGGCACCTGAGCCCCATCCCATAAAGAAGAATTTTGGAACCGTGGGAAGTCGGATAGATGCCCTAAATGCGATCGCTAGAAATGGACGCTTAAATCTAGATTACCTTTGGTTTTATGGAATTATGCCTTACAAGATAAGAGATGGATTTACTTCCTCTGAAAGAGAAACGATCATGGCATCCATACAAGAATTGAACTTACGTACCAACTTGAACTTAATTCCTTTTAACGGTCAACAAAATTTTATAGAACTTAGAAAAAAAACCAACATGATAGCCGCAGGATCAAGTCCTGTGGGAAGGCAGCGACATGGTCAAGTTCTCAACTTGAACAGTAATCCAGTCTCGCGTACAGTAATCCATGAACTTCTGCACGCCGCAGGTATGTGGCATGAGCAGAGTAGGAGTGACCGTGATCGATTTATTAGGGTTCTCCGGGCCAATGTCTTGGATGGATTAGCCTATAATTTTGATAAACATACGTCAGATGGTTATAAAGTAACCCCCTATGATCATAATTCCATAATGCATTATGGTGGCTTTGCTTTTGGTAAACCAAACGGTACGGGTGGTATACTGCCCACAATCGTCGATGCAAGTTCTGGAGTGCCTGTAAGTGGTGGCAGTACTCTGTCGGCCATGGATATTGATGGCATCAATGCGCTTTATCCTATTGATTATGTAGATTTTGTGACCCCTCCATTTACGACCATCCGTTTTGTAAAAACCACCATACTAAGGGTACGCTCCAATGATAAGGATGGCGGACGTAAAAAAGCCATTGATTTTTATATGAAAAACGAAACAGGACCTGGCTGGGACTGGAGACCTGGTGGCAATAGCAACCCTACCGAACGTTTTAAAAGTAGAACGGTAGAAGAAAATGACAACGACATCTCTCCTAATTGGATCTTTAGATATACCATTCCACGCAATGAAGTATTTGCCAAAGTATGGCTAAAGCTGAGAGATGATGATGGCGGAAGATGGGAAGGGAGCGATGAAAATGTTGATATTCATCCCCTGTCGGGAATTAGTGAGGTAGAACTCTTTATTAACACGACCAATGGAATGATTTACCTAAGTGATTTGGACGGGACACAAAGAGATGAGAATTATATAGGACAGGTAGGAGAAGAACTGGAATTACAAGGCGATGAAGGTCAGATAAAAGCGCTGATAAATTTTAAAATAGAGCTTGAAGATTAATGGAATACTAAAATTTTTAAAAACCCCGAAAGTAAATTTTCGGGGTTTTTTTATGCGCTAGTGTTAACCTATTTCAAAGATGGGGAATAAAGGAGTATAGAAACAATTTAAACTTGAAAATCATGAAAACATTTGAAAATTACAGAAGTATCTTAATGTCTTTGGTTTTGACCGTATGCGGGATTGTCCCGTCTTTCAGTCAAAGTCCTCCGCCGTCAACATTTAAGCATGAAGCGACCCCGTCCAGTATTAGTAAGAACTTTACGGTGATAGATAATTTGACGACCAACAACAGAGCCAACAGTGTCCTTTTCGTTAGCCATGATTATGGAAGCAGCGGGCCCTATATTACGGCACCGCTTGGGGTTTGGTACACCAATAACAAATGGACCATCTTTACGCAAGACAGATCTCCAATGCCTAAAGGGGCAAAATTCAACGTGCTGAGCCAGACATTGGCTGATAGAGGGGTTTTTGTACATACCGCCTCTAAAGGGTCTATTAATGCTCATATTACCACAATAGATAATGTAGCAACCAACGGCCGTCCAAAAGCGAAACTTATAGTTACCCAAAATTGGGGCACTGCCGGACCATATAACAATAATCCTATTGGGGTTTATTACGATAATGGAAAATGGAAGATATTCAATCAGAATTTAGTATCCATGCCAACAAACGCAAAGTTCAATGTTATTGTTGACCATCCCAGATCTTTTCAACATAGCGTCTCCGCTAAATCTTCAGGGCATATCACTGACTTGAATAATGCCAGCACAAACAGTAGTCCTTCAGCATTTGTATTTACCACGCAATTATGGCAGGGTGTTTACAATAAACATAATCAAGGCGTATGGTACAGTGGAAACAACTGGAAAATTTATAATGAGGATAGGATTGCATTGCCTTCTTCAGCTAAATTTAACGTCATTGCCTTTAGTTTGTCAGGCAGCACTCCACCTTCGCCTACAGGAGACACAACCTCACCTGGTACAGTCAGCACTCGCGCTATCAGAATTCCAAAAACCATATTTACAGGTTTGGTAAATTCTTATTTGGGCAGTATGAAAGTAAAACTCAACAACCATGGAAGCCGACACCGCGACAGCGCTGGTGATATAAGTTGGTTGGTTGAAAATGAGTCTTATGTTGAACTTGGAGGACGTAGATTTAATTTCAATATTCCTGAATACACAAGAGGTCTAAGGGATAAGAAACACTACATATATGATATGAATCTCACAAACGCAAGTACGAGTTTTATTGGCGATGATCTACATCTGTTGTTGACCTTTGAGGAAGACGGTCCAGAGCTTAAGGGCCAATGTTCTAATTGTGTCAGAGGGAGGGAAGATAGAGCAACCCCAGATTATCAATTTCAAGATAACCGTTGGGACGTGCAACTCGACGTTGTTCCCTATAATGGCAGCTTAACACTTGATGTGTTGAATGTCAAATATTTGGGTCAAGTGGACGGTGTTTTCTTTGGGGAACTTTTTGACGGCATTGTCAAACGAACCGTAATTCCAAAAATGGAAGTTGCCTTTAAAGATGCTTTTAATGCACAACGTGCTGAAATAGCAAGACAGATCAGAACCTTGGCTGATAGGGCGGGATTTGATTTGGCGAGTATCACCCGAATTACATTTGAAGGTGGGAATATCGTGCTTCACACGAATTAGTTAAGTTAACAATAAATTATCTTAAAATCCTGAAAAATATTTTCAGGATTTTTTTCTTTTTAATATCTAATAATCAAATGTATTAGCCAATGTTCCTGTGGTTTCTTATATTAGGTTTTCTACATTTACAGTTAAAGCTAAAAACCACCCTAACCAATCTATAAATGGCTAAAAAAGTCCAGACTAAAATTACTGAGGAAATCCTATGGATTCAGCTAATAAATTAAGCGGTTCTGTAGAGCCGTCCGAGTATAAACACATTGTATTAAGTTTAATCTTCTTAAAATTTGCTGACGATTAATTTCAAAGACGACAAAAAGAATTGATTGTCGATGGCAAAGAACAGTTTCTGAACATGCCATCATTTTATCAGGCCGAAAATGTATTCTACTTACCACTTAAGGCCCGATGGTCTTTTATCATGGTACACGGCAAGCAAGAGGATGTGACTCTCAAAGTTGATGCGGCTTTAAAACTGATTGAGCAAAACAATAAGGCTCTGGAGGGCGCTTTGCCTGACAACCACTTTTCACGCTTGGGATTGGATCAATCCAAGTTTTCTGCACTACTGGACACGATTAAAAATATCGACATCTTGAAGGATGAAAGTCAAGATGTGATTGGTCGTGTGTATGAATACTTTCTTGGCAAATTCGCTATTGCGGAAGGGAAAGGAAAAGCTGTATACGCCAAAATCTATCGTGAATCTGATTGCTGAAATGATCGAACCTTACAAAGGTAAAATTTATGATCCATCCTGTGGTTCTGGTGGGATGTTTGTACAGTCTTTAAAGTTTATAGACAAACACCAAGACGATAAGAAAGACGTTTCGATTTATGGACAGGAATTGACCAATACCACCTATAAACTGGCTAAGATGAACTTGGCGATTCGTGGCATCTCTGGGAATTTAGGAGCAAAAGCGGCCGATACCTTTAATGACGATCAGCACTAGA
Source organism: Flavobacteriales bacterium (assembly GCA_038259855.1). Taxonomy (GTDB): domain Bacteria; phylum Bacteroidota; class Bacteroidia; order Flavobacteriales; family Flavobacteriaceae; genus JBPOFM01. The sequence continues at coordinate 504 of JBBSOJ010000128.1, read as the reverse complement.
CATTAAAAGCCGATTATATAATGGTCAATCGTATTGATTTTAAAGGCGTCGCGTATAATGACAGTTTTATAGGTAAGCGGAGCCAATTGGCAACAGAAAGAGTAGCCGAACAAATGGGGTTGACCACCGTTAAGCAAGTGCAATTTGAAAAGGAATTCAATCAGAAGGAACTGCGAAACGAAATAAAGCGCAGACATAATCTGACCATGAACCAATTTAAGCCAAAATCCTTTGATGCCTATATAAAAGGAATGGAAACCAACAGGGTTAAAGTGATTCCGACCATCAACAATCAAAACAAATTGCAAGGATTTCGGTCTCAGTTTGATGGGCATAATTTAAAGGGCAGTGAAGTACATCGTAACATGTCTATAGGAAATATAGGCAAACAGATGGGCGGCCTTGAAGGCGCAAAGATTTTAAAAAATAATATGGTAGGAGTGAAGCTGGCAGGCAAGACAGTAGGCCTAGCGCCACAATTAGCTTTAAAATTTACCAAGTTCA
>JBBSOJ010000127.1:0-9191 GCA_038259855.1 Flavobacteriales bacterium | reverse complement strand
ATTAATTGCTTTGTAGAAAGTAGAGAAAGTGATATGGTCGCCTTCATCAATAAGAAGCATAGTTTTTTCAGCAGTATCCTTTCACAGCCCTTGGTTAAGGGAATAGCATTCGATTCAAAAGTACCGCTATTGGTCATGCACGATTTAAGAAATTAAAACCTCAAAAGATGGCCATAACTAGTGATATAGATGTCATAAAATCTTCTGGTGAAAAAGTGAAATTTTCGCTCGATAGATTACGTGCTTCCTTGAGGAAATCTGGTGCAGATAGGCAAACCGTCAACCAAATTATCGATAAAGTACAGGAAGAAGTTTATGATGGCATCTCAACAAAGGAAATCTACAACAGAGCGTTCGCATTGCTCAAAAAGAAAGGCAGCTATTTAGCATCAAAATATAAACTTAAAAAGGCGATTTATGAGCTTGGGCCGACAGGTTATCCTTTTGAACGTTTCATTAGTGCCATTTTAAAATATTCCGGTTACGAAACCAATGTGAGTGAAATCATGCAAGGCAAATGTGTCACTCATGAAATCGATGTGGTTGCAAAAAAAAATGGCATTACTACAGTCATAGAATGCAAATTTCACAGTGAAGAAGGGCGTAATTGCAATGTAAAAGTGCCATTATATATAGCGTCACGTTTTAAAGATGTTAAAGTGCATTGGGATTCAAAATCAAATGATACCAAGTTAGATGCTGGTTGGGTAGTCACCAATACACGATTTACAGAAGATGCATTACAATACGGAAAATGCATCGGACTCTATCTAGTGAGTTGGGATTATCCAAAAAATGATGGCCTACGAGATAGAATAGATAGGCTCGGACTATATCCTATCACATCATCAACTTTATTGACCAATCGCGAAAAACAGTTTTTGTTGAGTAGGGATGTGGTGTTGTGCAGAGATTTGATGGATGATGTCTTCTTCTTGGACCATCTCGGAATTTCAGACACCCGAAAGTCCAGAATTCTAAAAGAAATAAAAATGCTTTGTCAAAAATAAAAACGATGGAAAATCAGGTAAAAATTAATTTTTTGGGAGCTTCAGGGGTCGTAACGGGTTCAAAATTTCTTATTGAAACTTCAGAAAAGAATATTATGATTGATTGTGGGATGTTCCAAGGTCTCAAAGAATTACGAGAACTCAACTGGAACGACCTTCCTGTCGATGTTAAAAGGATAGATTTAGTGCTACTAACCCACGGACATTTAGACCATGTCGGTTATTTACCACGCTTGGTAAAACAAGGGTTCACAGGAAAAATCATCGGAACAGCGCCAACCTTGGCAATTGCCAAAATCATCTTGACTGATAGTGCCAAAATTCATGAAGAAGAAGCCGAAAAATCCAATAAAGAAGAGTACACCAAACACCAACCTGCATTGCCATTTTACACAGTGAAGGATGCCGAAAAAACAATTCAACAGTTTCAAGTTGAAATGGATGACAAATGGATTCATCTGTCCGAACATATATCCTATCGGTTTCAATTTAATGGTCATATCATTGGTGCAACGTTTATAGAACTGGAAATCAATTCCAAACGCTTTGTGTTTTCCGGTGATATTGGAAGAAGCAATGATTATCTATTGGATGACCCAAAGCGTCCTGAATGGGCAGACTTTCTGTTTGTTGAGAGCACGTATGGCAATAAATTGCATCCAGTGGAAGATGTCGAGCAGATACTTACTGACATTATCACCGATACCATTCATAAAAAAGGGAATTTAATCATTCCAAGTTTTGCTGTAGAACGTTTACAGACCCTCATGTTTATCCTTTGGAAATTATACAAAAAGAATAAAATTCCTAACATTCCAATTGTTGTGGATAGTCCAATGGGAAATAATGTCCTTGAAGTTTTTAAACGATTTCCAAAGTGGCATAAATTACCAATTGATGAATACAACGCCATGTGCAATCATGTCAACATCGTTCAATCTTATAAAGAAACCTGGGAAACCATTGATGATAAACGCTCAAAAATTATCATCGCAGGAAGTGGAATGGTTACAGGTGGAAGGGTGCTCACATATTTACAGCAACTCATCGATGAACCCTCCACAACAGTACTGTTGGTCGGTTATCAGGCTGAAGGCACGCGTGGAAGACAATTATTCGATGGTGCGCATGAAATTAAGTTTTTTGGCAAATATTATCCTGTTAAAGCGACCGTCAAGCATATTGAAAGCCTGTCTGCCCATGCGGACCAAAATGAATTGATCAACTGGATGAGCGACATCAAAAATAATCCTGAAAAGGTCTATCTCATTCATGGCGAACCTGCTTCATTAGATGCGTTTAGGGTTAAAATAAAAGACACTTATAATTGGAATGCGACTATTCCTAAATTGTCTGATGTAGAAAAATTAATAATTTAAAATTTATAGATATGGACACCTTACACCCAAAAATAAAATATGTAGAATGGTTAAGTGCAGACGAAATGCACAAACACACTCAAGATTGGTTATCCGAACTAGAATTCATTCAAGACGAGCATCTATTTTTTGAAGACCTGATAAAAACATTCACAACTCAATTGATTGAGACTAAAAAGTATGCTAAAAATAAGGAAAAAGTCGATGCCGTTAACCGTTCCGAAAAAAGAACCCATTTGCTTATTGAAGCCATCAAGGTTCACAAGAACGGCCTCGAAATTATGGTAGATGGTGTAGACCAACCAAAAGAGGAGGAACGCTATAAAGAAGCGCACCGAGGTATTATAATAAAGGTCAGTGAATTTTTAAAGGACTATCAGCAATTGAAAACTCAAATTTTTCAAATCATTCAAGACATTCTTAAAAAGGAAAAACAAGATCGTTTACTCAATAAAGGTTAAAAAGTATAATAAAACAGTTTGAATTATAAAACATCCAGAAACTATGAAATGTTGCTTAACCATACTGGTGCTTTTGTTGTTTTCAAGTTGCTCAACGCTGAAGCTTACTAATACAGAATATAATAAAGACTTTTCACCTTTACAACTCGATAAGATTTTGGTCATAGGTGTTTCACCAGATGATGAATTGAGAAGAGAGTTTGAGTTTAAATTTGTTCAGCAAATGCAGAAACATAAAGTAAATGCATTGCAAAGCGCAGCTGTTTTTGAGTCCTATTTTAAGGACAGTGAACAGACAGAAGATGAATTAATGCGTCAAATTGAGATTCTAAAATCCAATGGCTACGACACCGTTTTGATAACAATGGTAAAGGGTGTTGATGACAATACGTCTTTTAGTAGCTCAAATGTAAAAATGGACTATTATTTGCGTCATTTTTTAGGCTATAATTTAATGTTTCAGGATGCTTCCTATGACAACCGGTCTTATAATGAGTATCAAGTTTATCATATACAATCGACGGTTTATAAACTAAAAACCGATTCTGAAATGTCTTTGATTTGGTCTGGTTCTTATGACATCATCAATCCAAAGAAATCTTCAAAAACCATAAATAAATATATTAAAGCAGTTATGAAATCATTAGAAAAAGAACAGTTGATTTACAAGAAGTGAAATTAAAACTTGGCTTTTTGCGAAGCCGTAACACACTTTAGTGCTCAAAACCATTGCAAAATTAATGAATCAATGATTTCTGTAGAAAATTTTAATATAAATGGACTTACCGATGAGCAAGTTTCAAAGTCAAGAGCAAAACATGGTGCTAATCAGATAATAAAAAAAAAAGAGAATCAATTCATAAAGGCGATAAAAGGGTTGCTGACAGAACCAATGGTCCTTTTGCTTTTAGTAACGGCTACCATCTACTTCGTTACAGGAAATACTGGCGATGGCATTTTTCTTTCGATTGCCGTTGTCCTTGTATCAACTATTTCATTATATCAAGATTCCAGAAGCCATAAAGCGCTTGAAAAATTAAAAGATTTAACAAAACCGCATAGCAAGGTCGTCCGCAATGGGAAAGTCATAGAACTCAATAGCGAAGATATTGTTATCGGAGACGCTCTGATTGTAGAAGAAGGCCATTCCATTACTGCAGATGGCGATATTATACATTCCAATGATTTTTCGGTCAATGAATCGCTTCTTACAGGGGAATCACTTCCAATTTATAAAGACAAAGACAAAGAAGACCATAGCATCTTTCAGGGAACTGCGGTTTCAAGTGGATTGGCAATTGCAATTGTATCAGCTATAGGCGAAAACACACAACTTGGCAAGATTGGGAAAAGTCTTGGGGGCATTACCGAAGAAAAAACACCAATAGAAATCCAAATTCAGAATTTCGTAAAGAAGATGGTCATTGCTGGCATCATTGTATTCTTGGGTGTTTGGATACTCAATTATACACGTTCTTACGATGTATTGGACAGCTTATTGAAAGCATTAACCTTGGCAATGAGTATTTTACCGGAAGAAATCCCTGTTGCATTTATGACCTTTATGGCATTGGGAACTTGGAGATTAATGAAAATGGGTATCATCGTTAAACAGATGAAAACGGTCGAAACTTTGGGCAGTGCAACCACCATATGTGTAGACAAAACAGGCACCATCACAAAAAATGAAATGGGTTTGGTAAAACTCTACAGTTTAGAAACTGACACCATTTTTGACGCCAGCACTACCGACTATAATGAAGCGCAACAACAATTAATCACACTCTCCATGTGGGCAAGCGAGCCGATTCCTTTTGATGCTATGGAGATAGCGTTGCACACTGCATATTCAAAAGTAAATGGGAAAGACGAGCGACCTAATTATAAGATGGTGCATGAATATCCGTTAGGTGGAACGCCACCAATGATGACCCATATTTTTGAGAATGAAGATGGAAACCGAATTATTGCAGCCAAAGGCGCTCCTGAAGCGCTGATGAATGTGTCTCATCTGTCAGAAGTTGAAAAGGCACAAATCAATAAGGCAATCGATACGATGGCATCAAGTGGCTATCGGTTGTTGGGTGTAGGCAAGTCGGACTTTAGCGAAAATGAGTATCCGCAAACTCAACAAGAATTTTCGTTTCAATTCATCGGTATTGTGGCTTTTTACGACCCACCAAAGGCTAACATGCAGTCCGTATTTGAGTCGTTTGACCAAGCAGGAATTAAAGTAAAAATAATAACGGGCGACAATGAGAAAACGACCTTGGCAGTGGCAAATCAAATCCGCTTTAAACAATCTGAAAAACACATTTCGGGAAAAGAACTGATGCAATTATCCCATTTAGAACTACTAGTGGCAGCACAGGACAATTTTATATTCACTAGAATGTTTCCAGATGCCAAATTGAAAATTATCAATGCTTTAAAAGAACAGAACGAAATCGTTGCGATGACAGGTGATGGCATTAACGATGCGCCAGCCTTAAAATCCGCTCACATTGGTATTGCCATGGGAAAAAGAGGGACAGAGATTGCAAAGGAAGCGGCTTCCATCATACTATTGGAAGATGACCTCTCAAAAATGGTCGATGCGGTTGCCATGGGACGAAAGATTTACACCAACCTAAAAAAGGCCATTCAGTATATTATTTCTATTCATATTCCCATCATACTTACTGTTTTTATTCCATTGGCTTTGGGATGGATATATCCGAACATTTTCTCTCCGGTACATGTTATTTTATTGGAGCTTATTATGGGACCAACCTGTTCCATTATTTACGAGAACGAACCCATGGAAAAAAACACGATGGTTCAAAAGCCGCGTCCATTTACCAGTACGTTTTTCAATGTTAAGGAACTTTCAACCAGTATAGTTCAAGGTTTGATGATTACGGTTGGTATCGTATTGGTCTATCAGTATGCCGTTCGATGTGGTTATAGTGAAGATTTGACCAGAACCATGGTGTTTCTAACCTTAATCACTTCTAATATCACCTTGACTTTAGTTAATAGGTCATTCTATTATTCTATCCTAACTACATTGAGTTACAAGAATAACTTGGTGCCAATTATCATAGGAATCACCATTTTAATGACGGTATTATTCATTTTTGTGGAACCCTTTAGTGGATTTTTAAAGTTTGAATCGTTGAATTACATACAAGTACTGGTCAGCATCACATCAGGATTTTTATTCGTTATCTGGTTTGAGGCTTTAAAATGGAAAAAACGACGAAACGTGATGTCATGATATTAGACTACGAATGAAAAATTAGCAACGGATATTTGGCTTCTTTATTGATGTGTGTGGTTGAAGAACCTATAAATAAACGCTCTAAAAGTGTTTCCTCTTGCACAAAAAGACTTAAAACATCTATCTTGTTGGTTTGCAAATAAGTGTCGACAGCGTATTCCATCGGGACATCAGAAATGAGACTGTAATTAAATTTTTTGTCCTTCATGAAATGTGCAATCCGATGTTTATCATCAGTCTCAACATTAGGGTCAGTATGTACCCGTAACACATTTAATCTCAAATGATGACGTTCAAAAAATTTAAAAAAATTATGGATGACATTCCCATTTAAAGTATCGAAAGGGTCGAGTGCCAAGAGCATTTCTTTAGGGAGAATATATTTAAAGTTTTCTGGAATAATCAGTGTGGTACAGTCAATCTTCCTAATGACATTAATGGTGTTGCTGCCAAAAACGACTTCTTTGGCACCAGTGGCGCCATTGGTGCCCATCACGATGAGGTCAATTTTTTTAGATTGAATCGTTTGGTTGATGGCATCTACGATCGAATCAAAGTCAACGATCGTATGGAAGGCATAATTTTCATTTTTGAATTCGGATTTCAGATTGGTAACATATTCAAATAATTTTTTTTGATGTTTTCCGATCAAAGAACTGTACAAACTGGTAGAAGACTCTATATATAGGTCATCCGTAGTATAAGTACTGGAATCCTGAATATAAAGCACATAGAAATTGCATTTTTCTTCCTTAAACCAACGCAAAGCGTATTGAATGGCATTTTTGGAAGTATCAGAAAAGTCGGTAAGAAACAAAATGTTTTTCATGAGCTAATCTTTTGAACTTAAAAATAAGCCTGAAGTTGTTATGCTGAAATGATATAAATCATATCATGTAAAATTTGAGATCTTAAAATCAAGAAGTATGAACTCAAAATGAATCTTTTAAATAGCAAAAAACCTCACTAATTCTATGATTAGCGAGGTTTTGCTCGAAATTGATGTTTCCATCTGTGACCCGACTGGGGCTCGAACCCATGTGTTGGTTTGCAGTCACAGCAAGGGTTATGCTAATTTTCACAATCTATGTTGACGATTTGTGAACCTTTATGATTACGTATGTCAAAGTAACTTTCGTTAAACAAATATAAGTAAACGGTTTTTTTATTTTGGGCATAAGCCATAGAACTTATTAATAATATCATTTTTTCCAAAGGAGTACAGTAGATATTCTATTTTGGAATAAATATGTCTTCGAGAATTTAAATTGTATTTAGACCTTTTTAAAATATAATTAGCATCAATATGTTTGAAGCCGACCCAACATTCAAAATGCTATCCTCTATATCACATCTGAATGTCAATTCTTAATTACTATGTATGTAAGTGGGGTAGTGGATATGTTATCTTTAATTTTAAGTTTAATGTATTGAGTTATATCAAATACATAAAGTATCTGTTACTTTCTGGGTATGCAAGCAGTGTTATTTAAAAACGCATATGTACTTTAATATGAAGTTTAAATCCTTATTTAGAATATTCCTATTAACAATAAAGCTATTTAAAGGTTAATCAGAAAGTAATTACTATTTGGACATATAGTCTTGCCAAAGAACCAAAACGTATTTATCAATGTTCCTTTCGGTTGTTTTTAAAAAACCATATTCATAAACAAATAGATAAACTTGCCCTTTTCCGTTTTTCCAATAATGGCTAAAAAAATTGGGATCAAATCCTTTTTCCCTTAAGAGTTTTGTCCTAACCGTGACCTTCCCACCCTTGTTATATTCTTTCAGTATCCTGCGATTTAGTCTTAACTGATTGTCCACTCTATTGAAAAAACGTTCTGGCAACTCATTCGACTGTTGGTAATGGAAAGAGCTCTTGCAATGTGGGTCACAGAATTTCTTATCGGCCCTTCCCGAGAGTTCCCTATCACAATTCATACATTTTTTCTGAAATCTCATGATCTTCGGTATTACCCGTATCTTATTCGCATCCTATTCGAATAAGGTACGGTTAAAATAATCTTATGCTCTAATTTAGTGAAAAAAATATGGAACGACAGAAAAGTATTACCCTTAAGCACCTTCTTATAGATAAAAAGAAATGTATAGGGCTTCAGTTCGCCACCAATAAGGTGATACAGGCATTAGTCGACAGTCTCCCAGATGTAAGCTGGAGCCAAGATTTCATCATGTTCCATGTGCCAAACAACAAGGTCAACTTGGAAAGAATTTTTATGACCTTCAAAGGGGTGGCTTGGGTCAATGGAAATTTTTTCTTTGCCGACAGCGTGATAAATATCGATAATCCCATACTCAATCTGGAGCGCTACAGGAACAGGGCACCAAAAGAAGGGTTTAGATTTTGCCCTGAGGCATATCTCCTAAAGCTGGAGCTTAAACGGTATTCCGACAATACGGTTCGGAACTATGTGTCAAGATTCGAGGAGTTTATCAACCATTATCCTCAAGTGGATCCTGTAGATTTAAATGAGAATGACGTTAGGAAGTATTTGCAAAAGCTTATACAGGAAGGGAGATCGAACCCATATGTGGACCTAGCGATCAACAGCATCAAATTTTTCTACGAAACTGTCCATGGTATGCCAAATAGATTCTATTCGATTGAAAGGCCGAGAAAGGCAAAGCGCTTACCAGATGTCCTTTCTAAAGCAGAAATCATCGGGATGATCAAAAGTACAGATAATATAAAGCATAAATGTATCGTAAGCCTTCTGTATTCATCCGGCCTTAGAAGAGGGGAGCTCATCAATCTGAACGTAAGCGATATAGATAGTAAAAGAATGGTTGTGAAAGTTAAAAATGCAAAGGGAAGCAAGGACCGCATTTCAATATTGAGCCCAAGTATCTTGAAAGATCTACGTGAGTATTACCAAGAATACCGTCCAAAAGAATATCTTTTTGAAGGGCCAAAACGAGCTAGATATAGTGCGACAAGTGTTTTGAGCATAATAGCCTCTGCTGCCAGAAAAGCGGGTATCCAAAAGAAGGTCACTCCCCACATGTTAAGGCACAGTTTTGCCACCCATCTGTTGGAAAATGGCACGGATAT
>JBBSOJ010000126.1:0-9242 GCA_038259855.1 Flavobacteriales bacterium | reverse complement strand
TAACTCGTTATATGTGGAACGAATATAAACATTTATACCATATATTACCCGGATAAGTGGAACTTCTGTTCCTCTTTTTGGTTTTTTCCATGGATTAAAACAGCACTATCCAATGGGCTCTTAATCTCCAAAATATCCTTGCGCGCAACATGCGTGTAAATCATGGTGGTCTCAGGTCTGCTATGGCCCAACAGCTCCTGTATATATCTTAAATTGATGCCCTGTTCCAATAAATGGGTGGCATAACTATGTCGTAATGTATGGGGTGTGACCGTACTGTATATATGTGCATCCTTGCAGTAACGTGCCAAAAACTTTCTGATACTGCTTGCAGAATATTTACCATCATTCGGCCCCTCAACAAAATAGCGCTTCGGTCTGTAGGTCATAAAATAGTTCTGCAATAAAGGAATAAAACTATCCGCCAAAACCACATAACGATCTTTACGCCCTTTAGCATTTTTTATAACCAGTTGTTTGCGGTCAACATAGATGCATTTTAATTCCAGATCGATCAGCTCACTTATGCGTAATCCTGCCGAATAGATAAGGGCAAGAATCGCTCGGTGCTTTAAATTTTTGGAAACCTTTAGCAAATCGATCACCTGAGATTGGGACAGCACCGTAGGTAAAATTTTGGACCGCTTGGGCCGTTCCAACTTTAAATCGTCTATGTTCATATCTGGATAATAGGCAACAAACAATTTTAAGGCACTTACAAATTGCCGCTGTGTGCTGATAGCATAAGATTTCTTGATGTAAAACGATTCTATAAACAGTTCCACATCACGGTTGTTAAGGCTCTCTAAAGCACGTGCATCATAAAACGAAACAAAATCAGCAATCAAAAAAGTATAAGTCGCCACGGTACTTTCACTATAGCGTTTTCCTTTGAGGTATTTGAAGAAACCGTTCAATACAGTTTTGTGCGCCTCACTTAAAATCCTGACCGATTTTTCAATGCCCCTTAGTGCAGGCTTTGGATTAAAAATAGCACTGCTATCAATCTGGGCATGCGCTTTAAAATGAAAAAAGATAAGCTTCAAATTATCAGGGGTATTCTTTAGGTACCATAGTTTTAAAGTAGTGCTCCAGGACATCCCCGGTATAGTTTTCACTATAGACTTTAAGATACTATTGTAGGTGAAGTGCAAACCTATTTGAGAACACTTTCTGTGATATACCTTCTTTAAAGTGATAATAGGTAGCGTATGCATTGATTTTCAATTAGATACCTAAAAATACAGAAATAAAGTGCATGTATACGAATGCCTAAGCACTTATTTGAAAGAATTTTTGCAGTACACTTAAAATTATCAATAAATGATATAACGATATCAGAATGTACTCTTTAATTTATTCTCAAATCTGTATAGCTATTTCAGGACGGGTCAGAGACGGGTCATCTAAAATTAGCCGCTATAGTTACTCCATGGATAGTGTATGAGAAGAAAACGGTATTTATCCGCTACCACTACTCTATCTCACTTTTGAGTTTCCACGACGAAATTCCCTGAACGAAAATCAGATTATAAATAAACTTAAATCATAAAATCCCCCAAATTACAAACCTACGTTGTACATCGCATGTGACAACAAAAAAAGCCTTTACAAAATGTAAAAGCTTTTTTTTATTCGTAGAATTTCGCTTTGTCTATCCAAATGTGCTATAAGTCAGATGCTTTATTCAGCGTAAGGAATTCTCATAATTAAAAATGGAATGTTACATTAATTATCCTTAAATGTATATTCAAAGTCAAAGAGCTCTTTAGGGGCTATTTGTAAACCCACAGCCAATTCATAAATTGTAGACAACTGAATATTCACCTCCCCTTTTTCATATTTAGCAATATCGCTATAATCAAGATTGCATCTTTGAGAAAGCTTTCTTAAACTAAGGTTTTTATCCTTGCGAAGCGCCTTTATTCGTTTCCCAAATTGTATCTGAAAATTAACTTTATCCGTACTATTAGCCATATGCAATTGCAATGTGGCCAAAATCTTAATAAAAATTGTGGGTTAATTAGCCCACAATTAAAAAATTTATTATATTAGCCATTAATATTTTAAATTTGCGATTCTTCATACTAAATTATTGAAGCATTCGCTTTGAATCTCGTATCAGAAAACTGGTAATTTAAAGGAACGAGATGATAAGTAAGATGCTCACGTCAACCGGCGTGGGCTCTCTTATTGTTCCTCGGTATACCAGTACCTCTGATGCAGTAAGTTGAGTTCCACGCCTTTTCGTTTCCCAACACCAAGGTTTTTACTCCACTTACAAAAAACCATTTGATGTCTGTAATATGCAGATACAAATGACCAACTATTTTGAATCTAACAACAAAATGTGCCTATGGTTTCATATTCTAAATAATACAACACAAATGGAGCTTGCTATTAATACCTCGCTTTGCCAATTGCAATCTCCATCCCTAAGAAATGGCAGCACTACTGATAGTGCAAAATAGCGAGTAATTAGATTTAGTCTTTGGGAATGGGCTGCTGTTAGATTTGGTTATTAGCCAGCGGCCCCTCTTCCCTTATAACGTAAATATAGACGCAAATGAGATAAAAAAATTACAAAAAAACATACGGATCAATCCAAGGGTTGCCCCTAAAAAAAGACCCGCTCCCAGTTTTCGACGACGATGGAGCAGGCCAAAAGTCAAAATAAATGTTTCACTTTAACCATTACAAAACTATGACAAATAATCATAACTTGTCTAGGTGGCGGCGTATTTATGTCTGCTGTCTCTTCTTCTTAACCCTTACCCTGCCCCTCTCTGCCCAAGACCTGCTGGTCTCTGGCCAGATTACTGATGGGCAATTGCCCATCTCTGGTGCAAGCGTTCTTATTAAAAATACCAACATTGGTGTAGTCACTGACTTTGACGGACGGTATACCATTACTGCCAAACCAACAGACAGCCTCCAGATTTCTTATTTGGGCTATACCACTCTTATTATCCCCATTCAAAACCGCAGCACCATAAACGCAACCCTGCAAGAAGATGCCACCGCCCTAGGCGAGGTACAGATCAATGCTGGTTATTACACCACCACTGACCGTGAGAAAACGGGAAGTATTGCACGGATAACGTCTAAAGATATTGAAGGGCAGCCTGTTAATAATCCGTTGGGAGCTATGCAGGGCTACATGTCTGGCGTAAATATTGTCCAAAATACCGGAGTTCCTGGTGGAGGCTATGATATACAAATTAGAGGCAGGAATTCTATTAATGGCGTTTCTGACCCTCTTTTCATTGTGGATGGCGTTCCCTATAGTTCACAGTCATTAGAGAGTTCTAGTGTATCAGGGCAGATCACGGGAGGTAATACAAGTCCGCTCAACGCCATTAATCCCAATGATATTGAGAGCATTGAAGTATTAAAGGATGGGGATGCCACCGCCATATATGGTTCAAGAGGCGCCAATGGGGTGGTATTAATAACAACTAAAAAAGGAAAGACAGACAAAACCGAGTTCAAAGCAAATGTCAGCAGTACTATTGGTCAGGTCTCCCACTTTCTGGAGTTGATGAATACCGAACAATATTTGGAAATCCGCAGAGAAGGAATTAAAAATGATGGCTATGAGGCTTTATTGGACAACCCTATATACGATCGGGTATGGCCTGATGTGAAATCTTGGGATAACAATCGCTATACCGATTGGCAAAAGGAACTCATTGGCGGGTCTGCCTATCGCAATAACTATCAGCTCTCCGTCTCGGGAGGAAATGCGGATACCCGATTCTTGGTCAGTACTTCCTATCAGAAAGAAACTACTGTATTTCCTGGAGATGCCAATTATAAAAAGGCAACCATGTTCAGTTCCTTAAACCATCGCTCAAGCGATAAACGTTTTTCTATTGATCTTTCTACATCATATTCCAACGAGGAGAATATCTTACCAAGATCTGACTTTACCTCTCTTGCGTATTCCCTTGAACCTAATGCTCCCGCACTATACGATGAGGCAGGCCAACTTAACTGGGAAAACAACACTTGGGATAACCCCCTTGCCGCTTTGAAAGAACGTTACGAAGCCTCATCAAATACTCTTTTTTTCAATTCGCTAATTTCTTTTGAACTACTGCCCAATCTGGTATTGAAATCAAATTTGGGTTATAACAGTTATAGACTGGACTCCTTTAAAACCTTACCAAGTTCTGCAAGAAATCCAAAGTTCGGTTTTACCTCCCAAAGTTATTCATCTTTAACCACCAATAATTCCGAGCGTCAATCTTGGATTGTTGAACCACAGGTCCATTGGTCAAAACAATGGAACAAGATTGGCTTGGACATTTTAGTTGGCACAACCTTCCAACAAGAAACCAGCCGTCAAATGGTACAAAAGGGAACTGGCTTCCCAAATGATAATCTTATTCTCAATCTAACCACCGCAGAAACTCTGGAAGTACTGCAAGATGAAGACAACACCTATAATTACAGTGCAGTATTTGGACGTGTCAACTTGAATATCAAAGAAAAATACTTCCTGAATTTGACAGGTCGTAGAGATGGCTCTTCAAGGTTTGGACCAGGCAAACAATTTGGGAATTTTGGAGCTGTGGGATTCGGGTGGCTCTTCTCCGAGGAAACAATTTTATCGGGGCAATCCCTTTTGAGCTTCGGAAAGTTACGGGGGAGTTATGGCATTACCGGAAGTGATAATATTGGAGATTATAAATTTTTAGACACCTATAATATTTCAGGCTTAGACTACAATGGTGTGACGGTGATTACGCCAACAGGAATTTTCAATCCATTGTTCGGCTGGGAATCCAATAAAAAACTGGAATTGGCTATGGAACTTGGCTTTTTTAAAGACCAATTAAATATGAACACCTCTTGGTATCGCAATCGGTCTTCCAATCAGCTCATTGGAATCCCGTTACCTGCCACTACAGGATTTTCAAGTTTGACCGGAAACTTTGATGCGACCGTGGAGAACTCAGGATGGGAGTTTGATTTAAGAACAATTAATCTACAACAAAAAAGAATTAAATGGCATACCACCTTCAATCTTACGCTGCCTACAAATAGATTGAAAGAATTTGACGGTCTCAAAACCTCAACCTTTGCAAACCGTTACATCATTGGCAAACCACTTACAATTGTTAAACTATACGATGCCTTAGGCGTAGATCCAGAAACGGGAGTCTATACGTTTAAGGACTATAATGGTGATGGTAATATAAGCAGTCCAGAAGACAAACAGTGGGTGGAGGATCTTTCCCCTAAGTTTTATGGTGGACTTGGCAATACCATAAGCTTTGACAACTTTACCCTAGATATCTTTTTTCAGTTCAAAAAACAAAATGCATTTAATGAATTGGTCTCACAGGCAACGCCAGGTTATAGAGGCAATGGGTCAGTAAAATTATTGAACCGATGGCGACAAGAGAATGACACAAGTCCTTATGAAAAGGCTTCTGCAGGCTTATCCGCCATAAGAATTGAAGGTGCGTTTCAGCAGGAAAGTAATGCCGCCATTTCGGATGCATCCTTTATTCGATTGCGCAATATATCCTTAAATTATCACGTCCCTTCAAAAACTGATTTTGATATTAATATATATCTACACGGACAAAACTTGTGGACCTCAACCAACTTCAGCGGACCTGACCCAGAGCAACCATACTATTCTAGCTTGCCGCCATTACAGCAGTTCACTCTTGGGCTACGACTCGATTTTTAACTATAAAAATTCAACAGCATGAAACTTACAGACTATATATATTACATTAGAAAGGCACCTCAGCAATTTACTTCTATAAGAAAATCAAATTTAATTTTGGCAACCATTTTCCTTTTGGCGATAGGACTTAGTGGTTGCTCGGAGTTTGTGGAAGCTGATCCACCAAAGAATATACTGGTTTCTGAAACCGTATTCAATGATCCCGCGACTGTGGAATCTGCATTGGCAAATATTTACTATAAACTTCGGGAAGAAGGCATGGTTAGCGGAAATTTAGGCTTGACTACGTTGATGGGCATTTATGGAGATGAGATGGATTATTATGGCAACAATGTGGCATATGTTCAGTTTTACAACCATAATGTCAATGAAGAAAATTCCATTTTATCGAATTGGTGGGATCACTCATATAATCTAATTTATGCAGCAAATGACATTATTAAAGGATTGGAAACCTCACAAATTATACCTTCAGAAAAACGAGCCAGCTTAATGGGGCAAGCCCTTTTTATTCGGGCCTATATGCATAGTTTATTAGTGGCAATATATGGTGATGTACCCTATATCCAATCAACCGATTATTTAAAGAATAAATTGGTATCACGTTCTCCTGAGAACGAAGTATATGAACATATCATTACTGACCTTAATAACGCCATAACCCTGTTAGAAAATACAACAGGTATCGAAGGAGAACGTGTAGTGCCTGGCCAAAATGCAGCGAAGGCATTGTTGGCACGAATGTATCTCAATGCGGAAAATTGGGATCTTGCATCGTCAACTTCCACAGCGCTGATTGAGGTCTATAATTTGCCAGAGAATCTGAACGGCGTCTTTCTCAAACAATCTTCGGAAACTATCTGGCAACTAAAACCAGGTATTAACCCAAAAAACACTCAAGAGGCCAATCAGTTAATAATCCAATCTGTCCCAGGTCAAACTTATGCACTCAATGAAACGCTTTTGGCATCTTTTGAACCTGGAGATTTACGATACACCAATTGGATTGATAGCATATCAAATTCAGACAATACAGTTACCCTAAAGTTTGCCAATAAATACAAACTTTTATTCAATGAGGTGGAGTCCTTAGAATACTCCATTGTATTTAGATTGGCTGAGCAGTACCTGATTCGGGCGGAAGCCCTGGCACATCTTGGAGATATTTCAGGAGCGCAACAAGATCTAAACGCCATAAGGAACAGAGCGGGATTGATGGATACTACTGCAAATTCACTACATACGTTATTGGAGGCCATCCTTCAAGAACGGCGTGTAGAACTATTTACCGAACATGGCCGCCGATGGTTCGATCTCAAGCGCACAGGCAAGGCTGCAGAAGTTTTAAGTACACTTAAATTGGGGTGGCAGGAATCTGATCTAATACTCCCAATCCCAGCAAAGGAATTGGAAATCAATCCCAATCTACTACCGCAAAATAATGGGTACTAAACGCACACCACTTTTTCTAAAATCTCATTTTTAAAATATGAAAACTATAATATCAATATTCTTCTTTCTGATATGTTCTGTAGGGTTTTGTTTCTCCACTACTGAACCGGTTAAAAGTAAAATAACTACGTTACATTATTCTGATTCAGCACTCTTCATTACTTCCCTGATAGAAAATAATCAGGCCTACTTAGACATCCCAGTTACCGTATTGGATCAACATATGTTATTTGTGAGGTATGACAATAGCAAGGAACATAAATACAAGCAGGTGATTTGGTCAGTAGTTGGAGATAAAATGCTGCTCAAGGTTCCGAACATAACCTCCACAGCTGGAATAATCTTACCAATACTTCCGAAACTCCCGCTCTCGGAAACTATTCTTGCAATATTCCCCATAGAAGAAAAACAAAGTGATCTAGGTAGGCTTCGTATCAATATTACAGCACTTCTCTGTGAACAAGATATTCCATGGAATCAGGGATTTTCGGAAATCGCAGTTCCTCAAATAAGCATCTTATTGGATAATGCCAATTTGGACAATGAAGTTATTATTAAATTCCGAAAAGGCATAATTATGGCAGGTTCTAAAATAGCGCTCCCCATGTACTTTTCCTTTTGTGCTCTTAAAAAACCCATGAAAGCAAGACGTTATGATTTCCGAATGGGTTTTTTTAATGAGAAACTCCTAGACATTCCGTATGGGGTGGAAAACCATCTTGCCAATATCATTAGATGGCGCCTAGAAAAAAAGGATAAGGACAAAGTTGTTAGCGACCCTAAAGAACCTATCACCTTTATCATGTCTCCAAACATACCTAAAAGATGGAGACCTTATGTTAAAGCGGGCATAGATGAATGGCTGCCAGCATTTGAAGCAGCTGGCTTTAGCAATGCCTTGGTGGTAAAGGAAGTGGATAGCTTAAGTGAGTGGCAGGCCAATAGCATAAACACCTCCGTAATATACTGGGGGGCACCAATCAGTATGAGAGGCTCAGAATATGGAAATTTTGGAGGTGGGATAACCAATATTGTTGATGAGAGGACGGGTGAGATTCTTAAAGGAGATATTTTTATGTCCATTTCAGCAGATGAGTATTCAGAACGGTATTTTGTAAGATCAGGGCCATTAGATGAGAAGGCTCAAAAATTTCCTTTTCCGGATGAACTTTTAGGGAAATTGTATCAAACTTTAGTAGCCCACGAAGTTGGTCATGTTTTTGGTTTAATGGATGCCAACTTTGGCAAGTTTAGTTATCCTACTGATATGATTTCTGATGCTGACTGGCTAAAGGGCATGGGGCACACCCCGAGTGCAATGAATTATACACGTTCCAATAATATTGCTCAGCCAGAGGACAGTATTCCTCCGTCACTGCTTATCCAAAAAGTTGGGCCCATCGATCGGTATAATATACGATGGGCTTATACCGAATTCCCGCCCAGAACTTCTTCAGAAGACGAAAATGCCATATTGGAACGTATTATAAGTGAACAGGATTCCATTCCATGGTATCGCTATAACATCACAGGATACGAAATGATCGGACCGGCTGTTATGAGTGAAGTTGTGGTCACTAGTAACCCAATAAAGAGTACCGAAATGGGTTTAAAAAATTTGGAACGTGTTTTTGATTTAATACCTGAAGTCTGTAGCGATCAGAAAGACAATGCGAGACTGGAGCGTCTTTACACCAAATCACTTGAATTATGGCTCAATCAAATGATGTACGTTGCCTCTCTTATTGGCGGTTATGACATCCATTACAAAGGAAGCAGCCAACCAGGAAAAATGTACACACCAATCCCATTACAAACTCAAAATGAGGCGCTTGATTTCTTAATTCTGAATGCTTTCAATCTTCCTGAATGGTTGTCCCGACCGAAATTTCAGGACAAAATTAGACACTCAAGCTTTCCAGATGAACTGTTAGAATGCCAACAACTGGTTTTGTTTGAATTGTTACATACCTCTAGAACAAAACGTTTCGAATATTTAGAATCAATGGATGGTTTTGAAGGAGCATTATCTCGATATTTGACAACATTACAAAATGGTTTATTCAGAGAGTTGGAAAGTTTA
>JBBSOJ010000125.1:0-9247 GCA_038259855.1 Flavobacteriales bacterium | reverse complement strand
GCTTTTGAAATTTATTATACCAATCCTGTACATCAAAGTTTAAAGTACAAGGCTAATGATTATATCGCAAATTGGATTCCAGAATTGAAGCTGATACAAGATAATCGAATCCATGCGCCTTGGGAATTTAAAGAGGTTATTAAAAGCACTAACTATCCAAAACCGATTGAAGTGTATGCTAAATGGACCAGATCGATCAATAGGATATTGAAGACCTTAAATATCGAATCTGAATAAACTCATTTGATTGCCCAAATGATCATTTTTTGTCTTGTGTTAGAATAATGGTAAGCATAATACCATTCAATATAAAAGATATGGCGTTGGTTATGATTACAGGCCAGTCATTGATCATTATGCCATAAATCGTCCATAAGCCTACACCCAAGCATAAAATCATAAACATATAGGGACTGACATCCTTTACTTTTTTTGTTTTGATAGCTTTTATAATTTGAGGTAAGACGCCCAAGGTTGTAAACACACCAGCAGCAATACCAATAAGTTCTTCAAATGACATTCTACGATGGCTTTTTAAATAATTATATAGTTCATTTTTAAACTAAAAAATGCTCCGAGCAATTTACTCGAAGCATTTTAAGCTAATTGAAAATTATAGTGTGTTAATCACATTTTTAAGTTTCACAATTACTTATGACATTTAAAAAGGACTTATGCTTTCGCAATTGTAGCTCTTAACATCCAAGCCATTTCCTCATGCTCTTGCATCAATCCTGTTAAAAAATCAGCTGAACCTGCATCTTTAAAATCATCTTCGGTTTTAGAAATGTTTTCTCTTATATATTGTATGATCGTATCATGATCACTCAATAAGGCTTCGATATAATCATGACTAGAATGGCTTCCCTCATATTTTTCTGACAAATGGGTCAATTCCAAATATTCTTTTAAGGTCGCAGGAGCATAATGTCCTAATTTTCTAATACGCTCTGCAACGGTGTCGGTAAATTTTTTGATGGCATTATAATGCTCTTCAAAAAAGACGTGCTTGGTGTGAAAATCATGACCTTCAAGATTCCAGTGTGCGCGAAGTGTTTTAGTATAGAGTACGAATTCATCGGCTAGTAATTTTGCCAAGATATCGGTTACTTTTTGTCTGTTTTCTTTTGATATTCCAATGTTGGTTTTCATAATGTGTTTTTAATTTTAAAAATTAATTTTTTAGTTTAGAAATTCATCTGAACTTGTACGAAATTAAGTAATTAAGTATTTAATTTCGTGTACAAAAAGTTAAAATGTTGACTCGTTTCAATTTAACATTTTGTTAAGTTTTGTGGGTATAGATTTTATAAATACCATCATTATATAAGCGTTCTTAATAGTTCGGCATTATTAAATGCTTTAAAGTACTTTTGCAAAAATTATTGCTTACAAATGAATATTATAGAACAATTGCAATGGCGATATGCCACTAAAAAATTTGATTCCACAAAAGCTCTTTCAGCAGATAAATTGAATATTCTAAAGCAGGCATTCAATCTAACTGCTACCTCTTTTGGATTACAGACCATAAAGTTGGTGGTGGTGGAAGACAAAAATTTGCGTCATCAGTTGGTGCCTCATTCTTACGGCCAAAAGCAGGTAGCCGATGCATCTCATTTAATGGTCTTATGCATTAATGATAATATTGAAGATGACGATATCGACGGGTATTTTGATAATGTCAAAACCATCAGAAGCACACCCGAAACCATTTTGTCGCCTTACCGAAATGATCTGAAAACAATGATGCGTAAAAAAACGCAAGAAGAGCGTCAAAAATGGAGCATAAATCAGGTTTATATTGCTCTTGGAAATTTAATGACTGTTTGTGCGGTTGAAGAAATCGATTCTTGCCCTATGGAAGGATTTAATGCTTCTGAATTTGATCGCATTCTGAATTTAAAATCTGAAGGTTTAAAATCGGTGCTCCTTTTGCCAGTTGGGTACCGCGATGAAGCGGACATTTTTGCGGGTTTTAAGAAAGTTCGAAAACCCTTACAGGACGCTGTGGTAGAATTACCGTAAATGTGAACCTTAATATTTGAAACGCCTACGGTTTCCCTTATATTTGTTACAACATAAATGAAAGTCATGAGACCAATACTGTTATTTTTATTGTTTTGCTTTTGTTTTTCCATGACAGCACAAGAAATACAGCTCAATTGGAATAAAGATTTTTATGTCGCCAAAGAACTGGCGCAATCAGAAAGCAAGCCAATATTGGTTTATTTCTACAAATCAGATTGTAAGACCTGCCAAAATTTTTATACTGAACTTTCCAAGTCAGATGCTTTCAAGACTGTTGCGGATGACTTTGTATTGGTTATGCTGGACGGTTCTAAAACTGACATTAACAATCAAGATATCAACCTCATGAAGATGCGACGATTAGTAATGCACTATAATAAAGAGCAACAATTCCCGGCCTTAAGGGCTTTGGATGCGAATGCCCAAGAATTAGGTGACCTCTTCACATCTCTTAATTCGGATGATTTATCTGCTTACATTGACTATCTACAAACCATTAAATAAGATTTTATTACATGCCAGGATTTGAGTTATTTGGAGATTTAGAGCGTAAGGAAGTCCATGATGTGCTTAATTCTGGAGTTTTGATGCGTTATGGTTTTGATGGTATGCGTCAAGGCCATTTTAAAGCGAAGGAATTAGAGACTGAACTCGCAACAACATTTGGTGTCAAACACGTGCAATTGCTGTCTAGCGGCACAGCTGCTGTATCAGTCGCACTGGCTGTTGCTGGTGTTGGAGCTGGTGATGAGGTAATTATGCCAACCTTTACCTTTGTGGCGAGTTTTGAAGCTATTCTTATGGTAGGAGCTATACCTGTATTGGTAGATGTTGATGACACATTAACGCTAGATCCCGAGGCTGTCAAAGCAGCAGTAACTACGAAGACGAAAGCGATCATGGCAGTTCAGATGTGCGGTAGTATGGCTGATTTAGACGCCTTAAATGCCATTTGTAAACAACACGATTTACTACTTATCGAAGATGCCTGTCAGGCCATTGGAGGATATTATAAAGGAAAACCTTTAGGTAGTGTTGGGGATATTGGATGCTTTTCGTTCGATTTTGTAAAGACCATTACCTGTGGAGAAGGTGGCGCCATCATTACAAATAATTCTGAATTTTATAAAAGCGCAGATCAATTTTCCGATCATGGACACGATCACATGGGCATGGATAGGGGAGCAGAGTCCCATCCTGTTTTAGGCTACAACTTTAGAATTTCAGAACTGAATGCGGCTGTGGGCCTCGCCCAGGTGAGGAGACTGCCAGAATTTATTGCTCTTCAAAAAAAGCATTATACAATCATAAGAGATTGCTTGGCTTCTATTCCTGAAGTTGAATTCAGGACAGTACCAGAAGGAGGCGAAGAAAGCTATGCATTTTTGAATTTCTTTTTACCGAGTTTGGATACTGCCAGAAAAGTTTCTAAATCTTTTAAAGAACAAGGCATTGATGTTTGCTTCCATTATTACGATAATAATTGGCATTATGTTCGTAAATGGGATCATTTAAGCACAGCAACTTCATTATATCCACTAGCAACAGACGTTAAGCTTGGTCTGAAACAGTTGGAATCAAAGACGTTTGACCAATCCGATCATTTTATTGGTAGAAATATCTCTTGTTTAATAAAAATTTCCTGGACTGAAGAAGAGGTCAATAGTCGAGCTTCCAAAATGGCAGACATCATCAAAAAATGTCTTTAACAATTTTTAAAATACTCTTATTTAGAACAGAATTAAATTTTTATCAAAAATGCGATTAACTAACTTCATTTGTCTCTTAGTATTTATTTTTTGTTCTCAAATTTCTATGGGGCAGCAAATGCCAATTGACTTTTCTGATCCTTCGGAAACGTTTATAGGATTTGGGGGTAGCAGTTTTTCAGTCCGTCCATCGCCTTCGGATGCATCAAATACGGTTGGACAATTTTTTAATGATGGTGCCAATGCCACTCAAGGGTTTTATTTAGATCTAAATCGACCGATCGATCTTGATTTTCAAGACGTCATCACCTTGTCCTTTTATACGTTCGATCCTAATGCACATACCGTAACTATCAAATTGGAAGATGGTTTAAATCCTGACGTGGAAGTGACTCGAACCGTAGCGACGTCGTCCCAATCTAACTGGACAGGGTTAACATTTGATTTTTTTAATGCTAATTATTCGGAAACTATGGAATCAGTGAATGCGACTGGAACCTATAATAGGTTGACGATTTATATTGATATAAATACTACAACCCCAGGCACATATTTGATTGATGCTATTGAAGACGGTTCCATTTCGACACCTCCCGTTGTGGATGTGGTTTATGATATGTTGGTATGGTCAGATGAGTTTGACGGTTCAGGAGTACAACCTGTAAATGGATCCAATTGGTTTCATCAAACTCAATTTCCCTCTGGTACGAGTTGGTTTAACGGAGAAGTGCAACATTATACGGATAGATTGGTTAATTCATATATAGAAAACGGCAATCTCAATATAGTGGCAAAAAAAGAGATTTATACCGACCAAGGTGCTACGAAACAATACACGTCAGCTAGGTTAAATTCAAAATTTGCTTTCTTATATGGTCGTGTCGATGTAAGAGCTAAATTACCTATAGAAGCAGATACTTGGCCAGCGATCTGGATGTTGGGAAAGAATGCTGATGAAAATGGTGGTTTTTGGGATGATGATTTTGGTACTACACCTTGGCCAGCCTGTGGTGAAATTGATATCATGGAGCGTGGCATCTTTCCGAATCAGCCTGTGAACTTTATACAAAGCGCCATCCATACACCATCCTCTTTCGGTAATACCCTGAATAAAGGAGGCCTTGTCGCCAATGATGTTGAAAATACCTACCATGTTTATTCATTGAATTGGTCGCAAGATGAATTGTCCTTTTTAATTGATGATGTCATATTTTACACTTATAATCCTGCGGTAAAAGATGCAAGCACTTGGCCTTTTGATCTCGAACAATATCTTTTATTGAATGTCGCAATGGGCGGTTTTGCAGGAACGATCGATCCGAATTTTGATGAAAGTGGTATGGAAATCGATTATGTTAGGGTGTACCAATCATCATCTTTGGATATTAATGACATTGATGTCAACAAAGTGAAATTATATCCAAATCCAGCGCGAACGATCGTTACAGTAGTGTCTGAGAGTTCTTTTGATCGGTTGGAGTTATATACCGTTTTAGGACGTAAGCTGATGTCAAAATCTGATCATCTGGAATCAATCGATGTAAGCTCCTTGAATAGCGGGATTTATTTCGTAAAACTTTACCTCGGCGCTCAAGTAGTCATCAAAAAAATCGTTGTCAACCGATTGTGACGATTCCTATTTAGTTGATAAGCTGACATTATCACGATAGTGATGTTGTGAAAACTGTAACTCTTATATAATTAATAAGGGACGTATTCCATAATCTCCAAACCGTAGCCAATCATTCCAACGCGTTTTGTTTGTTGGCTATTGGAAATCAGACGTAGTTTATGAATATTGAGATCGTGGAGAATTTGAGCTCCAATACCAAAATCTTTAGAATCCATTTCAATACTTGGCGCTTTGATGATTTTACCTTTAATTTGTGAATCTTTCAAGGCCGATAAACGTTTAAGAAGATTCATGGATTCTGCCTGTTGGTTGATAAAAATTATGGCTCCTTTGCCAGCTTCATTTACCACCTTAAACATGTCATCTAATTTTTCATCAGCATTGTTTGTGAGCGTTCCAAGAATATCATTATTCACCAACGTAGCGTTCACTCTAGTCAAAACAGCTTCGTTGGATTTCCAGGATCCTTTGGTTAGTGCAATGTGTACTTGATCATTCGTGGTTTGTTGATAAGCGCGTAAGCGATAAGCTCCAAAACGTGTTTCTATATTGAAATCTTCTTTTTTCTCAATTAAAGAATCGTGCTCCATACGGTAAGCCACTAAATCTTCAATGGAAATGATTTTTAAGTCGAATTTTTTCGCCACGTCTCTAAGTTGAGGTAAGCGTGCCATTGTGCCATCTTCATTAAGGATCTCGACAAGAATTCCTGCGGGCTGAAATCCAGCCAGTCGTGCAAGATCGACCGCTGCTTCTGTATGGCCTGTTCGTCTTAAAACACCACCGTTTTTGGCTTTTAAAGGAAATATATGGCCAGGGCGACCCAAATCATGAGGTTTTGTATCTTCTTTTACAAGAGCTGCAATAGTTTTAGATCGATCGTGAACCGAAATTCCTGTGGTACAGCCGTGTCCTATTAAATCAACCGATACTGTAAATTGAGTATGGTGTAACACAGTATTATTCTGAACCATCATATTCAATTCGAGCGCATCACATCGATCTTCGGTCAGTGGTGCACAGATCAGGCCTCTACCATGTTTTGCCATAAAATTGATCATTTCTGGCGTTACGGTTTCTGCAGCAGCGATAAAATCACCTTCATTCTCTCTATTCTCATCATCCACCACAATAATCACTTTACCTTTTTTGATATCCTCTATGGCTTCTTCAATGGTATGTAACTGTGTGTTGGATTGTAAAGTTGTCGTATTCATGATCCTTTAATTAGTATGCAAAGATAAGGCTTAATTTATATTTTTTACCGCGTTTTGATTGAGGTCTTCCTTGATTTTATTTCTTAAAAAGAAATGTGAAATACCATAAAATGGAAAACCGAAGGCCATCAAAAATGGACTTAAGGGTTTTGTTTTGGGAGTTAACTCGTCATAAAATTTTAGGGCACTAACAAATGCTACAACAAAACAAATTAGAAATATTGCAAAAGCAATCAGACCGACATTTAACGCGACAGAAGCGAATTCTGGGAACTTATTATTCTTAAATATAAAATGAAATCCTAAAAGTAAGCCTCCTGTACAATAAAAAATAAACGCAAACCGTGAGTATTTAAGGCTCTTTTTTGCTCTAGAAGTAGATGTGACAAAG
This sequence comes from Flavobacteriales bacterium, assembly GCA_038259855.1. Taxonomy (GTDB): domain Bacteria; phylum Bacteroidota; class Bacteroidia; order Flavobacteriales; family Flavobacteriaceae; genus JBPOFM01. Next base: position 2,266 of record JBBSOJ010000125.1, on the reverse strand, counting down.
TCTTCGTTTATATTAAGATCGCCTGCCGCAAGTGTATCAAAACTAACATTACGTTTCATTAAAATGGCATAGGCCTTTATTCTACTTGATTTATGAAAATCATATGTCTCATGGTTTTTGACAATATCAATTAATTTCTCGTCACTATACCCGTCAAAGTATGTGTAGCTGATATCTTTACCATCGGCATCATAGAGCGTTTTTGAATTAAGTTTCAAAAGTTTTTTAATGGGTTCTAAATAATCCCCAAACTGGAACATGCCTCGATCTTTAGTCGCTCTACTGGTCAGTGATACACCTAGTGGTAGCATAATCAATGTTGACAACCATGTTGCAAATATTGGATTCAAGGTTCCGTCCTGTGAACTGTTTTTGGCGAATATGCCAATAAAATGATAGGTCAGGAATAATAGGATTGCTATCACCATGGGTAATCCGATGCCTCCCTTTCGGATCAAAGCTCCCAAGGGTGCTCCAACGAAAAACAAAATAATACAGGCAAAACCCAAAGCATATTTTTCGTGAAGCGCTATGATATGCTTATTGAGCGTTTTATTTTTGACTTGTAAATTTTGTTTTTTGGTAATGACAATTTGTTTGGTGCTGTTGACGGTGTTTAGTGCGAGATTGTAGAATTGAGTCCTTGTTTTCCGTTCGTAAAGCGTCATAAAATCATCACCTTTAAAAACTGAATCTTTCTTTGTCTTTATATTGAGGTCAAGATTGTTAATATTGGATCTGGTATATAAAATATCTGAAAAATCCTTCAATTCTTTCGTTTGGTCAACTTTAAGACTATCAATAGTATAGTTGAGTCCGCTTACATTAAGCATGTTAAAGCGATCCGTAAAACTTTTTTCCTCCAAGTCAACTTGATTCATCGACTCTAAATCGACGTTGATTGTATAGGTCTCAAAATAACTTTTAGCTGCTGGTTTTTTAATATTTTCTTTAGGATCTTTACTGAATATTTCTTCATAAAAATGGCCATCGAAAAGTACCAATTGAAGAATATTAGATGATTCACTGCTGATAAGTTCACCATTTTTGGCGATAATGACCTTATAATTTCCGGTACGGCGTTCGGACTTCAGGTGCATCACGATGTTATTGAGGTACTGACCTCTGTCTCCAGATTTTTTATCGACTTTGATGTTGATGGTTCCTATTTCATTGAATTGACCTTCCGCAATTGCCATTGCGGGCTTAAGTTGGGCAATGTTTTTTCGTAAATTATAGGAATTATACTCTGCCCAAGGGATGACATTATTTACGAAGAAGAAGGTCGTGATTGCAAGCCCAACGATGAATACACTCAAACCTCTCATGGCGCGTTGGAGCGAGATGCCAGTCGATTTCATCGCTGCAAATTCATAATTTTCGGCAAAACTTCCAAAAACCATAATGGATGCCAACAAAATAGTCAATGGCAAAACCAAAGGCATTAATTTTGGCATAAAGAACAGTAGAAATTTACCTACAGTTGTCATGTCGAGATCCTTACCTGCAAGCTCGCTGATATAAAGCCAAACCGTTTGTAAAACAAAAATGAGCATGAGTATAACAAACACGCTCAAAAATGTTTTTAAATAAGTGGTAAGTATATATCTATCTAATATCTTCATAAATTATTCCCACGAGAGTGGGAATCTCATCAAATAAACCTTTATCAATAATGCTCGACTTGTTTTTAATCCAACTTATTGATATAGTAATCCTTGTATTTAGTTTTGTCAAATGTAAACAAGGTTTTTGAAATCGGTTCGTCGGTTTTAAAAGAATTAACAGTAAGCGTAGTCTGTGTACCGTTAGTACCTGTTTCTATGAGATTATAAATGTGTTTTGTCTGTGCATCGATTCCTAACAAAACATGCTTTATCTCCGATTTTGTATCGATTGGTATCAGTTTTACATATTGAATCTTGCGACCATTTACATTCTGTACAATGTCCATTTTATAGGTGTATCCATTTTGATAGAACGATAGCATTTTACTAGGCGTAATGCTTCCTTCATCTTCTGAATTGTCATTTGACATAGTAACTTCCTCATCTTCCGGATTTACGGTATACAAAGTCTTTCCATCAAAAATCCGAGTTACTCCTAGTATATTCAATAGATACTTGTCACCTTCGATAACAACATCACCTCGAGTTTCTTGATTGACGTTTTCGGAGGTATTTTTCAATACATATTTAAAGTCGATACTTATGTTCTTGTAACTTTTGACTTTTTGGTTCACTTCATTCAAAAGTGATTTTGCCTT
>JBBSOJ010000124.1:0-9299 GCA_038259855.1 Flavobacteriales bacterium | reverse complement strand
GAGAACCTTGGAAAAAAGTTTGAATGAAATCTACACATTCGATGCGGAAACTTTCCTGTTTAACTATAGCAACGAAGGGGCGCTTTCAAATCTACAGTACTCTGAAGAGGAAATAAAATCACTGACACCACTCGACATAAAGCCTGACTATACGCTTGCCGCCTTTAAAAAACTTGTTAGACCTCTATTGACCAACGAACAAAAGAAAATTATATTTTTTACGACCTACCAGCGAAAAGATAAAAGCCTGTATCCTGTGGAAGTGCATTTACAGTTAGTTGCAGAAAGTCATAATAAACGATTTTTAGCAATTGTACTCGATATAACGGACCGCAAAAAAGCAGAGGAAAGAATCTTATTATCCAATGAACGATTTGAGAAAGTTACCGAGGCAACAAATGATGCCATCTGGGATTGGGATATAAGCAAACAAACGTTCTACCGATCTAAAGCTATTGAACGATTTTTTGGAGAGAACACTTTGAAATTAATGGACGAAAAAGATTTTTGGAAGGATAAATTCTATTCTGAAGATCTTACCGCAATTCAAAATAGTCTTTCCAAAGCATTATCAGATCCAACAACGGATCGATGGGAAGCAGAATACAGGATCATCAATGAAGATGGAAAAAAAGTATATGTGATCGATCGTGGTATCATCATCAGGGACCAAAAAGGAACAGCGATACGCATGGTAGGATCCATGACGGATATTTCGGAGCAAAAACACTTGACGATTCAATTAAGTCACACAAATGAAACACTCCAGCAGCGTACGGTTGATTTAGAACGATCTAACGAGGTATTGGAACAATTTGCCTTCGTGGCCTCTCACGATCTTCAGGAACCTCTTCGGATGATTTCGAGCTTTATGGATCTTTTACAGCGCAAATACGGTGATCAATTGGATGATAAGGGACTTCAATACATTCATTTCGCAACTGATGGTGCAAAACGTATGAAGCAGATCATTCTCGATCTTTTGGATTACTCGAGAGCCACCAGACCTACGGAAGGAAAAGAAAAAGTAGATTTAGCAGAGATCATTTCAGAATTCAAACAGTTGAGACGAAAAGTAATTTCAGAACGTCATGCGATCATAACAACCGACCAGTTACCTATTATAAACACCTATAAAGCCGCGGCAACCCAAATATTTCATTGCATTTTAGACAATGCCCTAAAATACGTCGAAGCAGGAAAACAACCAATCGTCGAACTTAAAATAGTGGAGCATGAAACGGAATGGGAGTTTGCTATTAAAGACAACGGAATTGGTATAGAACCCCAATTTTATGAGAAAATATTTATAATTTTTCAAAGACTTCATAATAAAGATCAATACACCGGTACCGGAATAGGTCTATCTATTGCCAAAAGACACGTTGAATTTTTAGGCGGTAGTATTTGGGTAAGATCAAATACGGGAGAAGGCACCATTTTTTACTTTACAATTCCTAAAATATAAAACCATGAATAAAAATCTTTTAATCCCTGCGCACATCCTGTTGGTGGAAGACAATGAAGGTGATATCTTGCTCACTTTGGAGGCTTTTGAAGAATGCAAAGTGAAAACAGAAATCAGCATTGCAAAGAACGGTCAGGAAGCTCTCGACTTTCTATTTAAGAGAGGCGAATTTACCGATGTAAAAAAACCCGACCTCATCCTTCTTGACATTAATATTCCTATTTATAATGGTCATGAGGTATTGAAAGAAATTATGGCAGATCCGAAACTCAAAAAGATTCCGGTCATTATGCTTACGACCTCATCGAGTGAAAAAGACTTAAATACATCCTATGAAAACCATTGTAACAGCTACGTTAGAAAGCCATTGGAGATAAGCGAATTTTTGCAAGCTATATTAAAGATCGAGCATTTCTGGCTGCAACTTACATCCTTGTCAAAATAGTATGGTAAAAGAAATACATAAATATTCAGAAACCCTATCGGTACTTGTGATTGAAGATAATTTGGGCGATTATGTTTTAATCGAAGATTATTTGCTGGAGAAGTTTAAAGGTATTGCACTTAAGCATTGCTCCGATTATAAAAGCGCCGTTGATTATTTACAAAATTCTGAAGAAAAAATATCGGTCATTTTATTGGATTTAAATCTGCCAGATATAGCAGGCATTGATCTCATAAATGGCATTTTTGACTGTAATCATGACGCTCCAATCATAGTTCTTACAGGCTATTCTGATTTGAACATGGCCAAAATGAGTCTTCAGATTGGCGTCTATGACTATTTGGTGAAGGACGAAATCAACCCAATGATTCTTTATAAAACCATCATTTTTGCCCTTAATAGAAGTGATTTTATTCATCAAATTGAAACCGAAAAAGACAATTATGAAAATCTATTCAACTTTAATCCCCAACCTACTTGGCTTTTAGATTTTCAAGAGTTGAAAATTTTAAATGCCAATATGGCTGCACAAACTAAATACGGCTATTCTTTAGACGAATTTTTAGATATGTCATTTACAGACCTTCATCCTAAAACGGAAAGAGAGGTTGTAAAACATAAATTAATATCAAGAGATATCAAGCTTAATAGTGACCACTTCACGCATCAGTTGAGTAATGGTAAAGAAATTAAAGTTGACATTTATTCCCGGAAAATAGCAAATCTTGCAAACGATACGCTCATCGTACAATCAAATGATGTTTCAGAAACATTGAAGCACATCCAAACCATCGAGGTTCAAAATAAAAAATTGCGAAAAATAGCATGGACACAATCCCATGACGTACGGGCACCACTTGCGAGAATTTTAGGCATTATCAATTTAATTGAAATGGATGAGCATCATTCTGAAGAATTCATGTTTCTTATGAAGCAATTGAGGCTTTCCGGTAATGAAATGGACAACCTCATAAAGGATATTGTGGACGAAACCAGCGGCTTTGAAAAAGAATAATTTGATGACTATGAAAAAAGAGCTCTTTATTATTGACGATGACCCTGTTTACAGAATGATTATTTCAAAAATGGCGACTTATATAGATGCGGATGTGACAATTCATCATTGCGAAGATGGAGAAAAAGGGCTGCAAAGATTGCAATCACTAGAAAATTCAGACCATGTTAGCGTCGTTTTATTAGATATAAATATGCCGCGACTCAATGGCTGGGGGGTTTTAAAAGAACTTGAGAATCATGGTTTTGAGAGCGGGCATCACCCCAGTATTTATGTAGTTTCTTCTTCTACTGACGAAAGTGACATGGCAAAGAGCAAAACGTTTAAGTTAACCAAAGGCTTCTATATCAAGCCTTTGAGTGTTGACGATATCAAATCAATTCTCAATGAATGTGATGACATAAAAGCTGGCGATCATTGAACATTATAATTAAATATACTCACGATACTGCATCACCCTAAAATCGAATGTATTAAAATCGACATTATTATTTTTGAGCTGCTGATATAATGGCATGCTACCAATCGCTCTGTTAGCCGAACCAGAGGCTGATGTCAACGATACCGTCTTAATGATTCTATTCGAGTTAAGGGAGTCCTTTCCTTCGCTTGCAATGACAGGCAAGTAAAATTCGTGAATTCTTGGTATAACATCAGATACCATTTTTAACTTCAAACCATAAGTTTTCAGATGCTTTCGAAATAAATATTCGGGTCCGTTCTTACTGTTGCCGCCTGTAAATAAAAGTGTGTCAATTTTCGGGAATTGCTTGAGATAGCCTATGACATCGCGTAGTACAATATCTTGCATGCCCAAATCGGAAGCGTCTACTTTTTCGCGCTCGGCACTTTCAACAATATCACAGACGCCTATTTTTTGATTTATCAAGAATTCTTTTCGCTGATCGATTGCCTGTTGCGAATTGTCAAAGCGCAACTTGAGGTTGTGGATGTTATCAATGAACAACCATAAGGAATTGTAGTAACTACCGTAGCAAAAATCAACATCCTTTTCTAGCAACGCTCCAGTAGAAAACCGAGGAGGCGGCAAGGTGCCAACAATCAATTTGGTCGTGTCTTCGTCTATGAATGGTGGGTAGGGATGCTTATGAAAAAACATTAAAGCGTTTTCTTTAGGTTCTCAATTTCCAAAATCGTGGTTCGGTATATCTTTTTATTTGTGGATGTCATGTTCTGGATTTCTGTATACATGTCATTTAATACCTCTTTTGCTTCTTCTACCTTGTTCCTACGTATCAAAAATTGAATAAGCTCCAAGCGTTCATTGTAATTGCCATATGGCGTATCAATTTCTTTTAACTGAATTTCAGCATCCTCCAACCTGCCCGTGTTCTCCAGCGACATTCCATAAGCGAATTGAAGTTGTGCCTTTTTAAATTCAGGATTATGCTGTAGAGCTTCAGAATCGGTGATGACACGTTCATAATTTCCTAAAAGATAGCGCGAGAAGATCAATTGCTTCTGAACATGAAAATCATTCTGGGTAGTGTCTGCCAAAGCGATCTCATAATTGAGGATAGCGTTTTGATAATCCTTAATTCTAAAATACTCGTCCCCTAGATTCACTCTATTTTCATACGTATCAATGAATTTAATCTTTTTTTCTAAATCATTAACACGCTTTGTAGGATTGACAATGGTCGTTAAATTTTCCTGTATTGTTTCAGCATCGCGCTTGTTATAGACTTGCGTCACCAAATAAATCAGACAGCCTACCACCGGAAGAAATACAATGGCGAACATCCAATAATAATTATTTCTATTTTTAAATAAATGGTAGATGCAGAATACCTGAAAAGCAACAATAATATAATAGCTCATTTATAGTTTAAGATTAAAGTTAAGTTCAACGCTCTAGAATTTTTAAAATTTGTATCTTAAAATTTAGAGAAATTCACAATTAAATAAAATATGATTCCCACCTTTGTGGGACACTTTAACTAGATTCCCGCATTTATTTCGACAAGCTCTATATAAACTCGGGAATGAAAATAATTATATCATGGGAAAAGGAGACAAAAAATCAAGACGCGGAAAAATTCACAGAGGCACGTATGGCGCAAGGCGAAAGAAAATCCGACGTCGTCCTTCAACTTTAGAAAAAATCAGCATTGACAAGAAATCAAAAGTCTGATTAGCGCGTAAAGACTAAATTGCTCTCTGTTGATAAGCTATCGCTCAAACCATAACCGTCGTAATCAAAACCTTTGAGATCATCCAATGTGTTGGCATTGGTATCGATAACATAACGTGCCATGAGCCCTCTTGCTAATTTCGCATAAATGGCAATTATCTTGTAATCACCGTTTTTAAACTCCTTAAAGTCAACATTGATGACCGGCACTTTCAGGGTGTCTGTGTCAATGGACTTAAAATATTCCTGGCTTGCCAAATTGACAAATAGTTCATCTTCTTTCAATTCGTTATTCAAGGACCTTATGATGTCTTTTTTCCAAAAGTCATAGAGGTTTTTATGCGTACCAACCGATAATTTAGTGCCCATTTCCAATCGATAGGGTTGCATCAGATCCAAGGGTTTCAACACGCCGTAAAGTCCCGAAAGGATACGAACCTTCTCCTGAACTTGGTCTATGTTCTCAATTGGAATGGAATACGCATCAAAACCTCTATACACATCCCCATTGAATGCATAAATGGCTTGCCTTGCATTATCTGTATTAAAGGGCAGTTTCCACTCTTGATTGCGTTCATGATTCAACTGACCTAGCGCATCGGAAACATGCATGAGTTTAGAAATGCCTTTTGCTGATTTCTTTTTAAGAAGTTTGTTTAGGCGTTCCGATTGCTTAAGGAATTGCGATTCGGTGAACTTGGTAGTCGGTACTTCACTTTCGTAATCTAACGATTTTGCGGGAGATAGGACGAGTTTCATTGGCGTTTCTTTTTAGCAAAGTTACGATTCAAATGACAGAAATAAAACACTTCGCCAATCGGAAAGCAGTCAATTATAATAGATGCAGTTGTTCAATTGATGGAATGAATGGTCATAAACGACTATTCCTCCAACGTTTGGTGCTTGGAGTAATGACGCCATTTCTCGATACACTCCTGCATATCTTGAGGAATTTCAGAGTCAAAACGCATCATTTCTCCTGTACTTGGATGTTTAAAACCAAGAGTTTTGGCATGTAACGCTTGTCTTGGTAGAACTTTAAAACAATTTTCTACAAACTGTTTGTATTTTGTAAACGTGGTTCCTTTTAGGATTTTTTCGCCTCCATACCGTTCATCATTAAACAAGGTATGCCCAATATGTTTCATATGCACGCGAATCTGATGTGTACGACCGGTTTCGAGCTGACAGCCCACCAAGGTCACATATCCTAAACGTTCGATGACTTTATAATGCGTAACGGCTGGTTTTCCTTTATCTTCATCATCCCCAAAAAATACCGTGTTTTGAAGTCTGTTTTTTGGATGGCGACCAATATTTCCTTCCACTTTGCCTTCGTCCTCATCCATATTTCCCCATACGATAGCCACATAGTCACGTTCGCTGGTTTTATTGAAAAACTGTTTTGCCAAATGCGTCATGGCGTGTTCGGTTTTGGCAACCACCAACAAGCCACTGGTGTCCTTGTCGATGCGATGCACCAATCCTGGACGATCGCTAGAGTTATTTGGAAGATTATCAAAATGATACGTTAAGGCATTGATCAAGGTCCCTGAATAATTTCCATGACCTGGATGCACCACCATGCCCGCTGGTTTATTAACTACCAACAGATCATCGTCTTCATAAACGATGTCTAAAGGAATATCCTCTGGGACCAACAAATACTCATAAGGTGGATGCGCAAACATCACACGTATTCTGTCGTAAGGTTTTACTTTGTAACTCTGCTTAACTTGAACATCATTAACGTAAATACTTCCGTTTTTAGCGGCGGTCTGAATTTTATTGCGAGTCGCATTCTCAACCCTATTCATCAAATATTTATCAATGCGGAGTAATTGCTGACCTTTGTCTACTGTAAAGGCGTGATGTTCATAAAGATCATCATCATTATCGTCGCTTGCTGTGGAAGTGGTATCGTCTATCATTAGTCGCTATCGGTTCTATTGCCATTACCAAGTACCAAATCAATTTTTGATGTTATTGGAAGTAAATCGCCTTCTGCTATTTTTTTACCCTTAAAGCTTATTGAAATGACCACATCTTTGCCAATATCGTCGACATAGGATATTTTTCCAACCTCAAAACCGAGCGCTTGAAGCGTCGGCTCTGCCTGCCTAAAAGTACGTTTTACAATAGTTGGCACTTCGACTTTACGATATCCCGAAGGATTTAAAGTCAAATAAATTTTTCTGTTTTCCTTTACTTCAGTCCCGGCCAAAGGATATTGCTCAATCACAGAAAATTTGGGATATTTAGGATTGTAATTTGCTGAATCTTGAATTTCCATTTGTAGATCATTATCGTTCAACTCTATTTGAACTGTTGATAATGATTTTCCGGTTAGATCCGGCACTTGCACAAAACTACCGTGATTTGTGGTGACATCTAACCATTTTAACGCAATGAACGCAATAACCACCAAAACAACGATCGCCAAAAGCAATTGCATTAAGAATGTCTTACTGACCAAAAATTTTCCTAAACTCATGAGGCTTTTTATAATGGACAAATATATAAAATCCAAAGGGTTTTTTCTTTTGGTTTTTATGTGATATTTTTGATTGTTAAGAATGCATGAATATCTAACTAAATTAGCGCATTCTTATTGTCATAAAAATAACGTATTTTATAAATAGATCGACTCTATCAAATTGAATCATTGCCAAACATAAACAAAAGAGATTCCCATCAGTTGTGGGACCTAAATATGAAAAAAAATATCGCCATTATCATGGGAGGTTATTCAAGCGAATTTGAGATCTCATTAAAAAGTGGACAGGTCGTTTTTGAAACTCTTGATCCTCTTAAATACAATGCGTACCGCATTCATATATTTAGAAAAAAATGGGTGTATGTCAATGCAACGGATGAAGAATTTCCAATTGACAAGAACAACTTTTCGGTCATGGTCAATGAAACCAAGATCATGTTTGATTGTGTTTTCAATGCTATTCATGGCACACCTGGCGAGGATGGTTACATGCAAGGTTATTTGGAACTCCTCAACATTCCTCACACAAGTTGCAGCATGTACCAAGCAGCATTGACATTCAATAAGCGTGATTGTTTAAGTACTTTAAAACCTTACGGTATCAAAACTGCCGCCTCTTATTTCGTCAATCTTGGAGATCGTATCGATGACCAAGCGATTGTGGATAAAGTCGGATTGCCCTGTTTTGTGAAGGCTAATAAGGCTGGAAGTAGTTTTGGTATTTCCAAAGTGTACAAAAAGGAGGACTTAAAGAACGCATTGGACGTCGCTTTTAAGGAAGACGATGAAGTGATCATTGAATCGTATTTGGATGGAACGGAAGTCTCCGTTGGTGTTATCAATTATAACGGTGCGGTCACCGTTTTGCCAATTACCGAAATTGTGAGCGACAATGACTTTTTTGATTATAAAGCAAAATACTTGGGTCAATCAAAAGAAATCACCCCAGCCCGATTGACCAAGGATCAAGAAGAACAAGTGAGTACGATCGCCAAAAAAGTGTACGAAGTTTTAAAACTTAAAGGTTTTAGTCGTAGTGAATATATTTTTAAGGATGGTGAACCGCATCTGTTGGAAGTTAATACCATACCGGGAATGACCAAGGCCAGTATTTTACCTCAACAAGCGGCAGCGGCCGGGATAAGTCTTAAAGATTTGTTTGGCAATGCCATAGAATCAGCACTCAAACCGTTGAAACATACGTCCTGATTCACTGATGGACGGATCTAATAGTACTGAAATGTCAACTGTTGATATTTAAAATTGACTTTATATGAAACGAGCGTTATTCCCAGGATCATTCGACCCTATCACATTGGGTCATTATGACATAATAAAAAGAAGCATTCACCTGTTCGATGAAGTCATTGTTGCCATAGGGATCAATGCGGAAAAGAAATACATGTTCTCTTTAGAAGAGCGTCAAGATTTTATTGAAGAGGCCTTCAAAGACGAACCCACAGTAAAAGTTATGACCTATGAAGGACTTACCATAGACTTTTGTAAGGTGATGAACGCGCAATTTATTCTTCGAGGTTTGCGCAATCCAGCTGATTTTGAATTTGAAAAAGCCATCGCCCACACCAATCGTAAACTGTCAAAAATTGAAACCGTCTTTTTACTGACAGCCGCAAGAACCTCTTATATTTCGTCTTCGATTGTTAGGGATGTCATCCGAAATAATGGCGACTATACAGTTCTAGTTCCCGATAGCGTCAG
>JBBSOJ010000123.1:0-9399 GCA_038259855.1 Flavobacteriales bacterium | reverse complement strand
TGGGTAACCTTCCCATCCGTTTGTTTCCAGATTTCGGGTCCTGTGCTTTCAAAATGGGCTTTGCAATTGCTCGGATTGTCATATTGATTCACATACCACGAGTTTGGCGTTTCTTCCCCCAAGCGTTTGGAAACAGAATAATAACTGCGAGGGTCGGTCGGCTCTACATCGGTAGGACAAACAATGACTTCAGCACCAACAGCACGCAATATATCCATCTTTTCTTTGGACTGTTTGTCACTTATCACGAATATACATTTATAACCTTTTACGATGGCCGCCAATGCTAAACCCATACCTGTATTTCCTGATGTTCCTTCAATTATGGTACCTCCTGGCTGCAATCGACCATCAGCTTCAGCATCTTCAATCATTTTTACCGCCATTCTATCCTTTACTGAATTTCCAGGATTGAAAGTCTCATATTTTGCCAATACCAAACATGGTAAATCTTTTGTCAATTCGTTGATTTTAACCAACGGCGTATTCCCAATGGTTCCTAATATATTTTCTGCGTATTCCATGACTTTTATTTTGCGATGCAAAGGTAAGGGGATTTTTTGATTTACGATTGCCGATTTTGCAATAATGGTATGGCTTAAATCTGGTGGTTTTAATACTTGTATAGTGTCATTGAACTAAAAAACGTCTTGTCAATCGGGTGTTTGTCAATTCAATTTCAAAATATGTTTGTTCGACAATTTACTTCACTCAAAACGTATGGCCTTCACTGGCGATATTTTCGAAATGATGACCGATGGAATCAGCAACATTAATAAACAAACCACAAAGGTGCCGACATTGAGCATAATAATATAATCCAAACTTATATAGACCGGCGCTTCGGTCACATAGTAGACACTGGGGTCCAACGGAATCAACTTTAGATATTTTTGAGCCAAAAGCAATGTTATCCCAATAAGATTCCCCCAGAACAATCCCAATCCAATCAAGTAGGTCGCATTGTATAAAAACACTTTGCGTATGCTCCAATTGCTACTGCCCAAAGCTTTGAGAATACCAATCATTTGGGTTCGTTCCAGAATGAGGACGAGCAAAGCGGTGATCATATTAATACCGGCAACCAAGATCATAATGCCAATGATACCATACGTATTGCTATCAAAAATATTGATCCACTCAAAAATTGAAGCGTATTTTTGGATGACTGTTTGTGAATTTAAATTAGAAGGAACCGTCTCATAAATTTCAGTACCTATCGCTTCAATATTAGAAAAATCATCTATAAATACCTCAAAATTACCAACTTCATCAGCTTCCCATTTATTCATTCGCTGCACATGTCGAAGATCACCAATCACAAATTTTTCATCCAGTTCTTGAAATCCAGAATTATAGATGCCGACGATCTTAAAACCTCTGATGAAGGGTAGTTGGTCTACCGTTTCTTTACCGAAGACACTCTGAAGCATATCATTTAATTTGAAACCCAATCGATTTGCCAAATAGCTAGAAATCAAGACCTCATTGTTGAGTTCCGACGCGTATTCTGGTAAGCTCCCTTCGACCAAAAATTCTTCAAAATAGCGCCAATCAAAATCCGTCCCAACACCTTTGAGTATGATCCCCTCAAAATCTGTCTCGGTGCGCACCACTCCAAATTTTGTCGCTACTGCTTGTATGTGGGTCACCCCCTGAACACTCGTAAATTGTGGATAAAAATCCTGTTTGATGGAAATCGGAATTTCTGACTCGTCAGAAGCATTTGAATCGAAGTTGGTGATTGTGACATGTCCATTGAAAGCAACCACTTTGTCCCGTATTTTTTGCTGCAGACCAATGCCCGTAGCAATAGCAATCAGCATAACGATGATTCCGATAGCAATGGCGGTGATACCAATTTTTATAATTGGTGCCGATACACTACTTTTATACGTTTTATCGCCTATAATCCGTTTTGCTATAAAATACTCGTAATTCAATTTATCCCATGCATTTAATGAAGTTCAAAAATACGTTTTTCCCTATAACAATTGGAGTTGTTTTAACAGTCATTTCTTGTGGAAGTGGTACTAAACAAGATACTGAAATCAATGCTAACCATGGAATCAAGAATCATAAGGACCAAATTGACAAACAGCTCTCGAACGCAGAACTCAAGTATGATAACGACAATGTAGTTAAAAAACAAAGCTTGCAGACGATGCCGATTGTCGGCGCCAACCAAACGGATGCCTATCTTAAGTTCTTAAAAGGTAAAAAAGTCGGCATTGTTGCCAATCAGACCAGCGTTATTTTCAGGGAAAAAAATCTTTATACGCATCTTGTGGATTCTCTATTGAGCCTGGGAATTGATGTTGCCAAAGCCTATGCACCGGAACATGGCTTTAGAGGTACTGCAGATGCAGGCGAACTTATCAAAGATGGCGTAGATGCAAAAACAGGCATTCGGATTGTGTCTTTATATGGAGACAATAAAAAACCCAAAGCCGAGCAATTAAAAAACATAGATATCATGGTGTTTGATATTCAAGATGTTGGCGCTAGATTTTACACCTATATTTCTACATTACATTACGTTATGGAAGCCTGTGCGGAGGCAAACATACCGATGCTGATATTAGATAGACCTAACCCAAACGGCAATTATGTTGACGGACCTATTTTGGAACAAGATCATTCCAGTTTTGTTGGTATGCACCCGATTCCTATTGTTCATGGTATGACCATTGGTGAATATGCCAAAATGATCAATGGTGAAGCATGGTTGAAAAAAGGTATTCAATCTGAATTGACAGTGATACCTGTTAAAAACTATGTCCGTGAAACCGCATATCATCTTCCTATAAAACCGTCTCCTAACCTACCAAATGACAAAGCCATTAATCTTTACCCAAGCCTTTGCTTTTTTGAAGGTACCAATGTTAGTGTCGGAAGAGGTACCAATAAACAATTCCAAGTATTTGGAAGTCCCTATTTAGCCAAAGATTATGGTGACTTTCTATTTACACCAAAACCAAATGAAGGCGCAAAAAGTCCATTATACCAAGGAAAAGTATGTTATGGTAAAAATTTAGGAGCCGCTGAACCTTTGAATGAAATCAATTTGACCTGGTTGATTGAGGCCTATCAACATACCGCTGATAAAAGCACGTTTTTTAATAACTTCTTTGTAAAATTAGCAGGAACAAAAAAGTTACAAGCGCAAATTGAACAAGGCATGTCCGCAAAAGCCATCAAAGCATCATGGAAGGAAGGCTTAACAACATTCATGGAAACTCGCGATCGCTATTTGATTTATAAATAGAACGCTCCCTGTAATTCTAATAAGGATTTCCGTTGGGCCTTAAATTATGTTGTCGATACGCTTCACGACTCTGCATGTTTTCCCGATTGACACTCGACAAATTGTAAGGTCGCTCGGCACGATGGCCATGTTCTGAAGCTGCGTTCAAGCTATTCATGGCATACGATGTTTCCTTTACATTTAATTTGAATGTATCTTCCATTTGAATACCATTTGATTTCAAACGCTCTTTAAGTGCTGCAGACTTAAGATCTTTCTTTGACGATGGTACTTCAATGTTATTAAGTTGCGTAATCATTGGAAGTTGTTCAAATATTTCTAATTTAGAAGGCAGATCGATTTCGAGCAATCGTGAAATATGAAAAACTATAATCCGATCTTTTTTATAGACCATCACCGTGTAATCGCCTACCAAAATTGAGTGAAGTGGTATGGTTGCAGAAGTTACTGGCGGATTGAATTTAAAAACCTTTTTATCCAAACTATTGATCATGGTCACTTTATAAAAAATAGACTGCGCACCCAAATATAAGCTGTCGCCTTGCGGAGAAAGATCATGATATAAGCCTTGTGACTCCGGATTTATATTTTTCGAAATGGTGGTGTACTGTTTTTGCGCAAAAGTGGTTTGGATGGATACTATGACCATTAGACACACTAAAAACGAAGCATAAAAAGCTGTAGACTTAATAGGTAGGGGCGTCATGATGTAGGCAATTTGGGTTAAACTAATCGATTGAAGAGGGAGGCTGGATTAATTCTAGGGTTAAATTACCCTTAATAAAACCGGTTTCCAAAATTAGTGGACGAACGAAATAAAATTACGTTAACATGTTTATTGATTCAAAAAAAGACGATTAACGACGTGCCATGATGCTTAATAACATTAAATATTATACGCTGCAAAAGAATCATTCTACAGTTCAGTCCAACATAGATGACATCGTTATTTATAAAAAAAAATTCTGATTAAATTTGAAGATTATACCAAAGTTTCAAAATCAATCAACAGTTTCCACTGTCGTAGGATGGCGGTATTTATGGAATGGTTGTTTTAGCAGCCCCTTTATATTGCTATTGGTAATCTCATCAGGAAACGTATCAACACCGTACACAATTTTATCCCTATCGAGCTGCATATAGGTTCCAAAAAGTCGATCCCAAATCGAAAAAATATTACCGTAGTTTGAATCCGTATAAGGCAATACATTATGATGATGTACTTTATGCATGTCAGGAGAAATTATGACATAACTCAAAAGAGTGTCAAGTTTCTTTGGCATTTTAATGTTCGCATGCGTAAATTGTGTCGCTACCAACGACAAGGATTGATATAAAAATACAATAGCTATTGGCGTACCAACAATCAGGACTCCCATTAACGTAAACGTAAATCTAATCACACTTTCTATAGGATGATGTCTATTGGCCGTGGTAGTATCTACTTTATGATCGGTATGATGCACTAAATGAACCATCCATAATGGCTTCACCTTATGCTCAACATAGTGCACAAGATACGCACCAAAGAAATCCAATAGCAATACACCGAGTAGCGCATAGAGCCATAAAGACATATCGGGCAACCAATTGATAATTCCAAAATTATTGACTTTTACCCAGTCGGCTGTTTTGAGAAGTAGAAAGGCCAATCCAAAATTAATGATAACAGTTGTTAACGTAAAAAAGAGATTCGGAAGTGCATGTTGCCATTTTTTATACTTGAATTGAAATAACGGCAAGGCTCCTTCCAACAACCAAAAAATAGTGATGCCACCTACAAGGATAATGCTTCGATGCAATGATGGAATGGTTTCAAAATAATCAATTAACGCTTCCATTTCCATTATTTTTTAAAATTAATTCCGCCTTTTTCAAATTTAGTGAAGAAATTTTACTTAACCATATATCGGCATTCATTTGATCATTCATCAGCTTAAAGACTGTATAATTTAAAAATGCATATAAAGATTCATTGACACTCGCGACCTCCACAGGATCAATTCTGTTCAATTTTCTACGGGCTTTTTTGTAGTTATTTAAAATAACGAGACTTTTGATCTCCAATAAATCAATTTTCTGCTGGTATATTATAATATCAGATTCCTTCATTTCCGAAAGAAAACCTTCGGATTCCTCAAGATAAATCTCTGCCACCTCCAAAATTTCAGGTTTTAAGGTGTTATCACCATAAATAGCAAAATCAACGTATCGGATAGCAAGCATCATAGTGTTTAAAAATGAAGGATCGCTTGCATAATTTTCCAATTCAGCATTCAAATAAGATGTATTCAAAGCATAACGCCCTATCAATAGGGACAGGTTCATGGTGTTGTCGGACATATCACCAATATTAATGATAACGCCATTGGGATCCATAATCTTTACGCTATCATCCATCAACTTATCACCATAGATTAATCCTCTATTTTTCGCTTCTTTATTGAATTTTTCAAATTCAGATTCTGGCAATTTCACGGGGATAAAATAGTCCCAGATAAGAGAATCCAAACTCGTGTTTCTAGAGAGATCCACAACGTTGACTTTTCCATTATCCGTTACTGTAAATAAAGGGAGCGTGTCGCTAAAAGAGTCTTCCCATAAAACGAAAAGCATTTTGTTTTGTACACGAGCCATTCGCTTGGCAACATCAAAAGAAGTGAACCACTCTTGACCTTGGCTCAAATTTATACTCAACAAAAATAGGCCTAAAAGTAGCGATCGTTTCATGATTATTTTGTGCATTAATTATGTTAAAATTTAATTCTCGCCTTCATGTCTTCCACAATATTGTACGCCGCCGGGCATATCTCCACATTTTTTAAGGTGAGATTGGAAATCTGCTGAAATTTTTTACGATCAGTATGCGGAAACTCCCTACACGCTTTTGGACGAACTTCATAAATTGAGCAGTAGTTATCAGCACCCAAAAATGTACAAGGTACACTTTGCAGCACGTAATCATTATCCTCATCAATTTGTAAGAATTGATCGATAAACTGCTGTTGCTTCATTTTAAAATGTTTGGAAATGCGCTCAATATCGCGATCCGTAAATAAAGGTCCCGTCGTTTTGCAGCAATTCGCACACTCAAGGCAATCAGTCCTTCTAAATTCTGATTCGTGCAATTCCTGCATCATATAATCCAGATGCTTGGGCGGTTTCTTTTTTAACTTTGAAAAGAAGGCCTTATTTTCCTTATGCTTATCTTTGGCAAGTCCTGGAAGTTGGTCTAAATTAGGTTCGATGCTCAAAATTATGGGGTCTGTATATGTGGTTCTTTAATGCAACTCAAAATTACTAAAACAATACAACTCTAAATATTAAATTTTTTAAATACACTATGAAGTCAAAAGACCTGTTTGGTAATGCATTACGCGATTTCTACAACAATAATTATACCGAAGATCTTATGACTTCCACCAACATTTCTGATGACGATGAGTTGCCAATTCCGTATCTATTTCGTGATTATGCTGATATGCCGAATATCGAAAAGCATGCTTTGAAACTGGTAAAAGGAGCCATATTGGATGTTGGTTGCGGTGCTGGTAACCATAGTTTATATCTCCAAAAACAGGGGCTTGATGTGAGCGCAATTGATATTTCTAATGGTGCTGTGGAAGTTGCAAAGAAACGCGGCGTCAATCATGTTGAATTGATGTCCGTTCTTGAGGTATCCCAAAACTATGATACAATTCTTTTACTGATGAATGGTACTGGAATTTTCCAGGAATTGACAGCCGTTTCTGGCTATCTAAAGCATTTGAAATCACTGCTCTATCCAAACGGGCAAATCCTGATTGATTCCTCCGATATTAAGTATATGTATGAGGACGAGGATGGTGGCTACTGGCAAGACATGCATGCTGGCTACTACGGTGAACTCGACTATTTTTTAAGCTACAAAGGCGAAAAGGAAGTCCCGATGAAATGGCTTTACCTCGATTTTAACACCTTAAAGGCAGCTTGTGACACCGTTGGTCTTACTTGTGAATTGATTATGGAAGGTGAACATTTTGATTACCTTGCCAAATTATCTTAAAATTTACATTTGCTTTTTGGTTGTTGCGTTTTTGTTCTTATCCATCGTTTCCATTTCATAGGTGAGTTCGCCGTTGACAAAAGTTTTAAGAACTTTCGTTGCCAGAATCTCCTTACTATCGACAACCATAATATTTTTATCTAGAATGATAAAATCCGCGAATTTACCAACTTCTATACTTCCTTTCTCATTCTCCTCAAAATTTGAATACGCTGCCCAGATGGTCATTCCCTTTAAGGTTTCTTCACGGCTCAAGGCATTATCCATCTGGAAGCCTTCTTTTGGAAACAAATCAGAATCTTGACGTGCCACCGCGGAATGAAAGGTCAAAAAAGGACTGACCTGTTCCACAGGGAAATCTGTTCCCAATGCAATTTTACCATAAGATTTAAGTAACTGTTGATAGGCATACGCACCTTTTAGGCGATCCTTACCCAAGCGGTCTTCGGCCCAATACATATCACTGGTAGCATGCGTAGGCTGAACGGAAGGCAACACATTCTGAAACTTACCAAAATCACTAGGAGCCACTATTTGAGCATGCTCGATGCGCCAGCGTCTGTCTTTCTTATCTTTTAATGCTTTATTATAAATGTTCAACAGCACACGATTTGCAGAATCCCCGATGGCGTGTGTGTTCATTTGAAATTTTGAATTAGCAATACGGGTCGCCATACTATCCATCGACCCCAACGAGGTGGTCAATAGTCCAAAATGGCCCTCTTGATCGCTGTAAGGTTTGCGCAACAGCGCTCCACGACTTCCCA
The DNA here is from genome assembly GCA_038259855.1 of Flavobacteriales bacterium. GTDB lineage: Bacteria > Bacteroidota > Bacteroidia > Flavobacteriales > Flavobacteriaceae > JBPOFM01. The sequence continues at coordinate 1,319 of JBBSOJ010000123.1, read as the reverse complement.
ATGCGCCATCACCATATACCTTAAATGATCGGACATTGAGTCGGTCCGTTTTATAAATGTCTTGGTTTAAATAGAAATCGAGATTTTCTTTGGTGGCTGAAACCATGGCATAAATTCTCATTTTAAGGATATCAGCTTTTTGTAAGCTATCAATGACTTCAATGGCATCTCTATCGAGACCGGCATCATCTACCGTGGTCAAACCATATTGAAAACAAAGATCCTGCGCAGCAAGCAATGCTTTTGTCATACTTTCGTGCGACTCTTTTGGCCAATGTTTCATAACCAAATTTTCAGCGTTGTCTATCAATATTCCTGAAGGTTTTCCGTTTTTTAAAACAACCTCTCCCCCATCGATGCGACTATCAGCAGTTACATTGCCCATATTGAGCGCCGCTTGATTACATAAGACGGCATGGCCATCGATGCGCGTTAAAATGACCGGTGTCGTCGGAAATTTAGCATCTAAAAGTTCCTTTGAAGGAAATTCCTTGACATCCCAATCGTTCTGATCCCAACCACGACCGGTTATGTAGTCTAATTTATTTCGTTTTTGAAACGCTTCAACACTATCAACCACTTCCTCCATACTTTTCGTCCCAAACAAATTAACGCTTTGCTGATTGTACCCTAATCCTAAAAAGTGACAATGAGCATCAATAAATCCCGGAACAATGGTTTGACCATCCGCATTGACAACAATATAAGATTGGTACTTATTCTGTATATCGCTATCGAGGCCAATATCCAAAATTTTTCCATCCTTGATCGCAAAGGCCTGCGCTTTATCAAAACTAGCATTAACCGTGTAGATATTGGCATTTATAACGATCGTGTCCACTTGAATCTTTTCTTCTTTATTACATGAGAATAACACTGTTAAAATGACTAGGATAAAAAAATGTTTCATAATTGGAAATTTGGTTGATAGTTCGTGGATACTTGTCGTAAAAATAAGAAAAGCATTTCGATTGAAATGCTTTTTTAAAAATCGTAGATAGTATATCAAATTTAAAAATCGAACTGATACGTGGCGCCTACCAAAAATTGAATTCCTTGTACAGGAAAGTTCAGCCAGCGCTGGTAGTTCTGGGCTGCTATATTATTGACTTTGGCAAATGCCGAAATTTGGTCTGTTATCCTGTAGCCAACGTGTGCATTGGCATCAAAGTAGCTATCCAAGCTAACCGTAATTGGAGCTGTGAACTCAAGTGTGCTAATGAAAAATTCTTGATCTTTACGTTCACCGACAAAGAAGAGATTTGCACCTGCAAACCAATGCTCATCAATTTGATAATCTACGAATAACGAGGCTGTCA
>JBBSOJ010000122.1:0-9441 GCA_038259855.1 Flavobacteriales bacterium | reverse complement strand
TATAATGGCTTTCATTTCTTCTTCAAAACCATCTTCCAACGATTTATCAAACTCATCTAAAATAAGGGTTTTGATGGTTGTTTTAGTAAAGCGGTTGGCATCAAAATGATCTAAAATACGACCGGGTGTGCCTATTAAAATGGCTGGGGAATGTTTGATTTCAATTTTATCTTTTGACATGGCGCGGCCACCATAAACGGCATTTATCTTAAAACCAGATCCCATGTCTCTAGCAACTTGCTCAATCTGTATGGCCAATTCCCTAGATGGCACAATAATTAAGGCCTGTACGTCATCAACTTCAGGATTTAATAGATCTAATAGGGGTAATAAAAAAGCCAAGGTTTTTCCTGTTCCTGTTGGAGATAACAGGACTGTGTTTGTATTAGAAGCTATTACAGAAATTGCTTCCTTTTGCATAGGATGTAATTTCTTAATATTAAATTTATCCAATATATCTTGCTGATCTTTAATCGTATTAGCCATCTGATGTTATTCTTTTGTTCGGCAAAGATAATGACTGTTCTTAGCTCTTTGGCGAAATTACCCAAATATTATAGGTTTGCAATCTTTGAATTATATCTGTTGTCAATGAAAATTGATTTGGTTCTCTTTAAATTGAAAATATCATAAAAATAAAAAAACCATCCGTATAAAGATGGTTTTGCGTTATAATCTAAAAGTATATCGTTTATTTTGGAATCCGCTTAACGTTAATTGCGGTAGGACCTTTTTCCTCGACTTCAATAGAAAAGGTAACTTTATCCTTATCTCGAATACGATCGATTACATTCGATTTATGGACAAATATTTCTTCATCGGTATCATTAACTTTGATAAAACCAAAGCCTTTGGTCTTATTGAAAAATTTTACTGTGCCTTCGTGAGTGTTGTTGCTAGTGTTGGTGTTGGTAGAGTTTGATCCCGAAGAAGGGCTTGATTTGAATAGGTTTTTAAAAAATTCTAACATGGTTTAAATTATTATTGTTATTTGTTGTTCAATGAAATGCATATAAGCAGTGTCTTCACACCTACTAGATACGTTTCAACGCCGTAAAGTTACTCATTATCTTTTTGGAAGCACTAATTTGTGTATGAATTTCATTTTTTCAATAACAGCTGGCGTAATTACAAAGGGATATACGTCGGGAACACCCATAGCACGATTAATGCTATTAACAGCAAAGAACAGTGGAATACAAGTGGCGATGATCGTTTCAAAATCATCCATCACGTAGGGATCAAAAGTCACATCGGCTGTCATGCCGTGAGCAGTATCTAAAGGGTTGACGTTTAAACCGAAATAATAGGCTGTTTCTACAACATCCATAATGTGTAAGTAATGTGCCCACGTTTCAGCCCAATCCTCCCAAGGATGGGCCGTCGCATATTTGCTAATGAAAGATTCTTGCCAATCGATAAGCGCGCCTTTTACATAATATGTTTGCAAAGCATCCGAATAATTAAGCGATTCATCACCAAAAAGGATTCTGAACTCCTTTAAAGTATTGGATTCAGACGACACTAACCGGTTCCAAAAATAATGTCCAACCTCATGTCGTAGATGCCCTACTAAAGTACGATAGGACTCCAAAAATTGTTTACGCATCTGTTCTCGCAAAACAGAATCTGCTTCTCGAAGCAAAATAGTAATGACCCCATTGGCGTGGCCCGTCATTAATGAAGCATCTTCTTGTTGTTCGACAAAGTCAAAGCACAAACCATTATCGTGGTTCAATTTACTGGGTAAAGACAAGCCTAATTTTTGGAGCTGATAGACCAATCGATGTTTGGCAACCTCTAAATGACGCCATTTTTCAAAATTATCCACATTCTCCAAATTTGGAATTGTTCTATTCAATTGGCATGCATTACAATATTCTTGAGAATCGCCAAGTTCGATGAGCCAGTTGCAGACATCATGTTCCTTGTTTTTACAATATTTATAACGAATTTGTTCTCGGTCCGAAATTAAATATTCAGAATTAGGTGCAAACGTTAGCATCATGCGGTCAGTATCTCTAAAGCCAGATAAATGCCCGCAATTTCCGCATGAATGATTTTCAAAAAATATAAAATGGTTACAATGACCACATTTAAATAGTTTCATTGGCAATGTCGCTACTACGGTACAATTTTAATTAGTTTAATTTAATAAAGAAGCATCTATATCTAATAATGTTCAAAACTAAAGCTTTTGGTCAAAATTAGAGTGTTTCAGGACACTATTCGTTTCTATATAATTTAAAAACTCAAATTGAAACGTTTATAAAATTGACATCCATGGTTCATAGCTTTTCAATTAGCAAGTTTGTTTCTAGAGTTGCATTGGCACTACCTCTAAAGCCACCCGATACAGGCATCGTATGGTCATATGATGAACTTGAGGCTATAGCAATATGCGTGTTACCTGTTAAAATTCCATGACTTGGATCTAACCCAACCCAACCAGCACCGGGCAAGTAAACTTCAACCCAAGCATGTAATTCATACGTTGGCTTTTCCATTTCAAAATAATAATACCCACTCACAAAACGTGCAGCAATGCCTTTATGCCTCAATAAGTGAATCTGCATCCAAGACAGATCACGACAGGATCCCTTTTTTTGTTGATAAGTGATATCTGGTAACATTGGTGGACCTTCTTCTCTATAGACTACTGTGAAATCTTCGTGAATTTTCCTAGTCAGAAATGTCAAAAAATCAACCGTTTTTGATTTTGCATTTTTCAATACAGCATCTCCATATGCCAATAAATTTGGAGTTATGGACAAAGCCTTTAAACAAGGCGACAAGAGTAACATCTGGTGATCTTGATAACTAAATGGAATTTGATTAAATGCGATGGGATGCAAGATGAAGTCAAAAGGATTGAAGTCGGTTATGCTAAATTGACTTTCTGAAATCAGGCGCATGGTTGTTGTTGTATCATCAAACCAGCAAAAATCGACCAAATTATTTTCTTCATCATATAACACACGACGTCCTGCAGAACTTGGAAAAATATCTATGGAGAACAGGTTCAAACTTAAGAAAGATGTTGGCCTAATACGAAATCTCAAATAATGGGGTTCCAAAAACACGTCTGAATCAAAAGTGTAATCGGTTTGGTGCGTGATTTTAAATGTCATTATGTTGATGTTCCTACACTAGTTTTTAGTACTCTAAAGATTGATATGTAAATTACTCATTTAATTGGACACATACTGATCCACACAAAAGAATGAATTGTAAATTGCTGAAGAAATATCATTCAATTTGGACTGAATATCATCTAAATATTCATGCATCCCTTTAGTAATGATATCAGAAATTTCGATATATTCAAGATGGGACTTTAAAGCTCCCAATTGCTTTTGGGCTGTGTTGCTAAAACCTACCGAACTGCCGGATAACACGATCAAGGATTGTTCTGCGCTGATAAGGCAGGCCAATATGGACCTTGGAAATTCAGTATCTAATATCAAAAATTCAGCAATTGTTGATGGGGTCAGTTTTCCGTATTTTTTTCTGTACATGTCATAGGCACTCACCGATTTTAACAAGGCTGCCCATTGTATCAGATCCAGTGATGATCCTACCGATTCTGGAGAATCTAACAACAGATGATATTTCGCATCTAAAACTCGGGATGTTTTATCAGCGCGTTCAATAACTTGTCCCAATTTGCCAAAATACCAACCTTCGTTTCTTGAGATGGTGGCATCATACATACCATAGACCATTTGGCATCCATTTTTTATATCTGTAAAAAAACCACGTAGTTGTTCATCTGACAACTTTTTCTTTTCAGAGCCATCCTTAACCAAAAAATAGAGCGCATTGATTTGTTCCCAAACTTCTTTGGTAAGCTCCGTTCTCACAGCACGTGCATTTTCTCTTGCATTTAAGATACAATTGTAGACTGAATTCGGATTATTCTCCTCAAAAGCCAAAAAATGTATGACTTTATTTTTGCTTATAGTATCATATTGCTCTTGGTACAATTCCCAATCTCCAGTTATGACCACCAATGGCTTCCATTGCCCTTCAACATTTGGAGGTAATTCTAAAGATAAATTAAAATTCACATCGATAAAGCGCGCATAATTTTCGGCCCGTTCTAAATATCGATTCATCCAATACAATGTGTTTGCAACTCTTCCTAGCATGTTTTTTTATAATTAAATGTTATTAGCTAATATGTTCATTATGAATTACTAAATGTACTCGAAGCATAAAAAACAAATTTCAGTCTCGGGTATTAACTGATTTTCAGATCAGGAATTCAATATCCAAGTGTCTTTACTGCCACCACCTTGTGATGAATTTACAACAATACTCCCTTTTTTGAGCGCCACTCTAGTTAAGGCACCCGGAATAATCTTTATACCATCGCCGTACAATGCATAAGGTCTTAAGTCTACATGACGTCCTTCAATTGTGTCATCCGTTAAGGTTGGTACTCTCGATAGATTGATCATAGGTTGTGCGATGTAATTTCTTGGCTTATTCTTGATTTTTGTGATGAATTCTTGTTGCTCTTTTTTAGTTGATTTGGGTCCGATCAACATGCCATAACCACCTGAAGCATCGGTTTGTTTTACAACTAGGTTATGAATATTTTCAATCACATACTGCCTATCTTGAGCCTCATCACATATGTAGGTCTGTACGTTTGGCAAAATAATGTCTTCGCCCAAATAATATTTAATAATCCTAGGTATGTAGGCATATACTGCTTTGTCATCAACAATACCCGTACCAGGTGCGTTTACTAAAACGACATTGTTCTTGAGGTAGGCGCCAAATAATCCGGGTGTACCCAGTAAAGACGTTTTGTTAAAAATCAATGGATCAATAAAATCGTCATCCACACGACGGTAGATAACATCTACGCGCTGTAAACCATGGGTAGTTATCATATACACTATATCATCCTTCACCACCAAATCACGACCTTCCACCAGCTCTGCTCCCATTTGTTGCGCTAAATATGAATGTTCAAAATATGCTGAATTATAAATCCCAGGAGTCAATACTACAATATTTGGTTTTTCGGCATCTGTTAAGAACTCTAAAGTGTCTCGCAAAATATGCGTGTAATTATAAACAGGTTTGACGTCTAGTTTTTCAAATAATTCAGGAAATGTTCTTTTTAAAATCTCTCTATTTTCAAGCATGTAAGATACTCCTGAAGGACATCTTAAATTATCTTCCAAAACGTAATATTGGCCATCGCCACCTTTGATTAGATCTGATCCTGTGATATGACACCAAATATCTTTCGGCGGTTTAAAACCCTCCAATTGCTTTAGATATGAAACACTAGACAAAATCATATCTCTTGGAATGATTTTATCTTTCAGAACTTTTTGGTCATTGTACAAATCCTGAATAAATAAGTTTAATGCCTTAATACGTTGCTGTAGGCCCTTTTCTAAATGAAGCCATTCTTTGTTATCTATTATTCTAGGAATAATATCCAAAGGCAGAATTCGTTCAACACCTTCATTATCATTATAAACATTAAATGTCATTCCCAAAGATAGTTGTGCTCTATCGGTTGAATGCTGCAATGTATTTAGCTTTTTCCGCCCAATCTTTTCAAGACGCTCTAAAAATAATTTGTAATTCGGTCTAACGTTATTATGTTCATCGAACATTTCATCGTGAAACCCCTTAGTATCGTAAGAGGAGAAGTTTAGTTTTGGCATGGACGCTGGTGATTTTAAAAATAGAAATTAATGGATTGAGATCATTTGAAGAATTTGAACCATTATGAGAAGGAACAACTGCAATGATCTCAAACAAATCGTTTTACTAAAAATACAAATAAAAATGTATCGATGTGGCTTTTAAGCACAAATTCTTACAATAATTACTAAAAATTCATAAGATCGTTAGCATAATAATGATTTTATTGGTTTTCTTTAATAGAATCAGATATAACATCATACGTTCATTTTTAGCACAGCTATTTTCAAAAGGAACTTATCCATAAAATTATTTTGCATTTAATTTTGTATTTTACATGATAAATTATCTCTTAATAATTCATAAAAAGAATGCCTCTCATTTAAATGAGAGGCATTCTATTATATAATCAATTATTTTAACTATAAAGCTTATTTTTTCGGCATTACAACTGTATCTACAGCATGTATGACTCCATTAGAAGCTGCTACGTCTGCCATAGCAACCGTTGAAGTTCCACCGTTTGCATCAGTCAACAAAACTTTACCATCTTTTAAACTTAAATCAATAGTTCCACCATTGACCGTAGTTACAGTAAATTTACCATTGTTTTTGTTGATAGCATCTGTTACCGCAGCTGCATCATACTTTCCTGAAACAACATGGTAGGTTAAAATACCAGAAAGTTTTGTTTTGTTTTCTGGCTTCAACAATGTTTCAACAGTACCTTGTGGTAATTTGTTAAAAGCATCATTTGTTGGTGCAAACACAGTAAATGGACCGTCGCCACTTAATGTTTCTGCCAAATCAGCCGCTTTTACTGCTGCCACTAATGTTGTAAAATTGTCATTACCTGCGGCAACTTCAACAATATTTGGTTGAGCTGTTTCTTCCTGCTCAAGTTCCATATCGCTTTCCATTTCCTGTTCTACCATGTCCGTATTCTCGTCCATGTTTTCTTGCTTGTTATCTTTACAAGATGTTGCAATTACACCTACTAAAGCTAAAATACTTAATGTTTTTAAAAATTTCATAATTTGGTTTTTGTGTTAATATTTGCTTAAAGATAAAATTATAAAATGAGCTGTTTAATATTATTAACAAAAAATTAGACATATTATTCATTTGAGTCAATATCTTATACAATCGAGCTACATTTCAGGCTTTAAGGAGGTTATAATTGCTATTAAACATTAAAAAAATCAAGAAAATGGGACTAGAAAAACGAGTTTTTATAATCACTGGAGCTTCCAGTGGAATTGGAGAGGCTACTGCTAGAAAATTAGCACGTCACGGCGCAAAAGTTGTACTTATGGCGCGAAGCGAGGAAAAATTAATAGATTTGAAGGAATCAATTACAAATGAAGGTGGCCAAGCAATAGTTGCCTCTGGTGATGTGACTAAAAGTAATGATTTTAAAGCCGTTGTTGAAAAAGCAGTTGAAGCCTTCGGTAAGGTAGACGGCTTAATTAATAATGCTGGTTTGATGCCATTATCATTTATTGAAAAACTAAAAACTGACGAATGGGAAAAAATGGTTGATGTTAATATTAAAGGCGTTTTGAATGGGGTTTCGGCCGTATTACCACAATTAATCGACAACAAAGGAGGTGATATCATCAACATATCTTCGATGGCAGCACATCGATATTTTCCAGGAGGTGCTGTTTACTGTGCCACAAAATCTGCAGTCAAAATGTTTTCCGAAGGATTGAGACAAGAATTAGCGCCAAAATACGGCATTAATGTGACTTCCATTGAACCGGGCGCTGTCGCTACAAATCTTACGGATACCATTACTGATGATGACATCAAAGAACAAATGTCTGAAATGCAAAAAATGACAACGTTAGAATCCGAAGACATTGCGAATGCCATCTACTATGCATTATCGCAGCCCAAGCGAGTGAACATCAATGATGTTTATATCATGCCAAGTGAACAAAAATAACCGCAATATTCTTATATAAAAAAAGGCTATTCAATCATATCGATTAAATAGCCTTTTTTTATATAATAATTAATATTGACAGATCTATAATTTTCTATAAATATAAGAGTTATCAGATATAACCCTATAAGTTCAAAATCTCAAAAACCAGCCATCCTTTTAAATAAAAGTTTCGTTGTTAAGGTTATTTTTGTTTGAAAATCGTTCATTACCAAATCATAATCAAATTTTAAAAACAGTTCCAAACATACTAGTCACCTTAAGCTTCTCCCCTAGCCGGATAGTCTTTATCCAAAACAAATTTAATTGCCTTGAGAACATCGTCAAATGCTGGACGTGCAAAAGGCATTGATTGAATGGACTCTGCATATATCGTCTGGTCTGGTCTTATTAAAAATAACGCAGGTTCAATAAAATGCTTTGGCTCATCTTTAATTCCGGATGAAATAAACAATCCCCATTTTCTAGCTTCTTCTATTGGAAATTCAAATCCTACAGGAATATCTGCAATATCCCAATCCTTATAAGTTTTTTTGGCAATTGCTTCCGTATCAGAACTTATGGCAATTAGGTTAACACCTAAATCAGTAAATTTTGAAATTTTTGTTTGAAGCTCTTCCAGATAACTTTTGCAAACGGGGCAATGAATACCTCTATAAACAATGATCATAGTAAAGTTCTTTGGGTTTTGTTCATTCAACTCCCATCGTGTATCGTTAACTAAACCTATATCAATATTGGGTGCTTTTTCTCTTGGTTTTATCATAATTCGATTCTTTAATTATTATTCTTATTTCTAATTCTTATTTCAAAGTTGCTTTTAATTCAATGGTCGTATCCAACAATTTAGACACCGGACAATTTTCTTTTGCTTTGTTCGCAATGCTTTGAAAAGTTTCATTATCTATTTTTGGGATATCGGCATCAAGCGTCAAAATAATTTTGGTGATGGCCCCATCCTCAAAAGTGACGTCTGCTTTGGTATCTAAAGTTGTTGGTGTAAAACCGTCCTCGCCTAGAAAGAAACTCAATTGCATAGAGAAACAACCTGCATGCGCTGCTCCGATCAGTTCTTCCGGATTAGTTCCTTTGGCCTCTTCAAAACGTGTTTTATATTCATAATGGCTTTTATCCAAAACCTTACTTTCAGTTGTTAAGGTCCCGTGTCCGTCTTTTCCGCCACCTTTCCATTGTGCGGATGCTGTTCTTGTAAATTTCATATAATTCTTTTTTTAAAATTTAATTGAGCGAAACTCAACTGTTACTTTTAATTACTTTTTTTTGGGAATAATAATTGATTTGGCATTTACAAATTCGCGCATTCCAAATCCTCCATGCTCTCTTCCGTAACCCGATTCTTTAGTTCCACCGAATGGCATGTTTGGATGCGCCAATCCGAATGAATTGATATTGATCATTCCCGTATCGAAATAATTTTTTGCCAAATCAATGGCTTTGTTTTCATCTGTTGAAAAGATACCACCTCCTAATCCGAACTTACTATCATTCGCTATTCGCATGGCATCATCGTTGTCTTTAGCTTTAATCAATGATGCAACAGGACCAAATAATTCATCGTCATAAGCAGGTTGACCAGGCTTTACGTTTTCCAATACTGTTGATGGGTAATAATACCCTTTTCCTTCAGGCAAAGTACCGCCACATGCTATCTTTGCTCCGTGCTTCACACTTTCCTCAACCTGCTCATGAAGTTTATCTCTTAAATCCTTTCGAGCCATTGGGCCTAATTTACTATCCTTATCAGTAGGATCACCATGGTTAATTGCTTTCATGCCTTTGACAAAAGCCTCTCG
>JBBSOJ010000121.1:0-9501 GCA_038259855.1 Flavobacteriales bacterium | reverse complement strand
CCATATACGATGTCATCGTTCTCTGGGTCAACTGCAATATGCGCCGATTCGCCTCCTGCAGTTTCTTCCCAGTCATTTTCAGAAATGGAATAGCCATCCGAACGGTGCGAAATACGAATCGTAGAATTATCCTGTTGTGCCGCATAAATACGATAAGGAAAATGATTGTCTGTGGTTACACGATAAAACTGGGAAGTAGGTTGATTATGATAGGTACTCCATGTTTCGCCACCATCATAGGTAATTTGAGCGCCACCATCATCGCCAACAATCATGCGATCTGGATTTTCTGGTGCAATCCACAAATCATGATGATCACCATGTGGGGTGTCATACGTGTCAAAGGTTTTCCCACCATCTGTGCTTTTATGGTAATTAACATTCATCACATATACCGTATTTACATCCTTTGTATCGGCGTAAATCCGTGTATAATACCAAGCGCGTTGACGTAAACTACGGTCGCTGTTTACTTGTTTCCAAGTGTCACCACCATTATCACTTTGGTACAATCCACCATTATCTTTGTTTTCTATAAGTGCCCAAACGCGTTGATTGTTGATTGGAGATACCGTCACGCCAATAATTCCCAAAGTTCCTTCTGGGAATCCTGTTTTTGTGGATATTTCAGCCCAGGTCTCGCCACTATCGGTGCTTTTCCAAAGTGCTGATCCATCACCTCCTGAACTTAAACTGTAAGGGGTACGTTGCACATTCCAGGTCGAGGCGTATAAATTTCGTGGATTGGTTGGGTCTATCAATAAATCGACAACGCCCGCATTTTCATTGGCGAACAAGGTTTTTTTCCATGTTTTTCCTCCATCTGTGCTTTTGTAAACTCCTCTTTCTTGTGTTGGTTTGTAGATATTTCCCAAAACACCAGCGAAGACAATATCATGATTTGTTGGGTCCACGGCTATTCTTGGTACGTGACGAGAGTTTTTCAAGCCAGCGTCCGTCCATGTTTTTCCGGCATCAACACTTTTCCAAACGCCGTAGCCTGAAGATACATTCCCACGAACTGTTTTTTCACCACCGCCCACATAGATCACATTTGGGTCACTTTTGGAAACTGTGATGGCACCAATACTTCCGCCGAAAAAACCATCCGAAATATTACCCCAAGAACGTCCACCATCGGTTGTTTTCCAAACGCCACCTCCCGTTGCTCCAAAATAATATAAATTGGGTTGGTTGGGAACACCAGTAACTGCGGCACTTCTTCCACCTCTAAAGGGGCCAATTAGACGGTATTCTAATGCGCTGTACTGTGACTCATCAAACGTTTGTGCCTGCTGAGGGTTGTTGAATCCAATGAGAAAACATAATAAGATCAATGATGAAAACAGTCGCATAAGTGGAAGGTTTGATTAGAATTACTAAAAATAACAAATATTCTATGATTGGATATTCTCCTGAATTAAATTCTGTTTGATTTCGCGCCTCAAAAAATAGGCGGTTACTATTGTAGATAAAACATCAGCAATGGGGAAAGAGATCCAAACTCCTATCTCACCATAGAATTTTGGCAAGATCAATATTAAAGGGATAAAGAAAAACCCTTGTCGAGTCAATGTTAATAGCAATGCTGGAATCGCTTTTCCGATGGCTTGAAAATAAGCAGCTCCTATCAACTGCCAAGCAATGATCGGAGTCGCGGCAAATACCCAACGCATGTCGCTTGGCGCCTGGCGAAGGACATCTGCATCGGTTGTAAACATTTTAGAAATCGCTTCAGGAAACACCATCAAAACAATAAACACGATCGTCGATAAAATAGCAGCATATTTGATGGCAATATTGATGGTTTCTCGAACACGATCGTAATTGGCTGCACCATAATTATAACCTGCAATCGGTAAAAATCCTTGGGTGACGCCCAATACGGGAAACAGTGCAAACATTAACATTCTTCCTGCGATGGCGTACGAGGTTACGGAGGTTTCGCCACCTAAATCGTACAGAATATTATTCATGAACAAGTAAGTGATACTCACAACCGCTTGCCTTGCCAAAGTCACAAAACCAAGCGAACTGATTTCCTTAACGATGGGGAAATTCAATCCGAGATCTGAAAAATTGATTTTCATCTCCGATTGTTTCGACATGAAAAACCATAAAATATAAATAAAGCAGAAGCCATAAGAAAGCGTTGTGGCCCAAGCAGCACCTTCCATGCCATAATCGAGCACGTTGATGAAAATATAATCCATCAGTAAATTACTGACCGACGGGATCATCATGGCGTACATCGCAAATTTTGGCTTGCCTTCAGCTCTAATGACATTATTACCCATCATGCACAACGCCAAGAGTGGCACTCCATATAAAACGATGGTGTAATAAATTTTAGCCGGTTCGAAAATAACACCTTTTCCCCCAAATGAATCGATGATCGTGTCGGCAAATGAAAGACCCACAATCACTAGCAAAACGGTGACTAGTAAGGTCAACGTAATCTGGTTGCCAAAGACTTTCAGTGCCTTTTCAGGATTTTCAGCACCCAATGCCCTAGAAATTATAGAAGAACCTCCAATACCGATTGCCATTCCCAACGCTGCTATGAAGAACGACACCGGAAGCACAACATTGATCGCTGCGATTGCTGTAGACCCAATCCAATGACCCACAAAAATTGTATCTACCAAGATATTGAGCGACATTACCAAGATACCAATGGATGCTGGCAATCCTTGGCGTATCAATAATTTCCCGATAGGCTGTGTGCCCAAATCTTGGGAGGAGACGTTTGCCATTAGACAGTTTCTACTTTAGAATCTTCCCATTGATGAATCCATTTGGCGAGTAGCGAAACCCATTCGCTATCATCATTTAGGCATGGCACTGTAGTAAAGTCCTTTCCACCCATTTCGTGAAAAATTTCTTCACCTTCCATCGCAATTTCTTCCAAAGTTTCCAAACAATCACTCACGAAAGCTGGCGTTACTATGGCCATTTTTTTCACACCTTCTTTTCCAAGACGCTCAATAGTTCTATCAGTATAAGGCTGTAACCAAGGATCAAAGCCCAATCTTGATTGAAACGATGTTGAATATGTACCTTCTTTGAAATTCAATTTTTCGGCCACTAAACGAGTAACTTCCTTACATTGATGTTTATAACAAAACTCATGAGCCGGAGAGGGCGTCACACAGCATTTGCAATTTTCGATATCTTCGGGATGACAATGTGATTTTGTGATGTCGCTCTTCCGAATATGTCGTTCAGGAACACCGTGATATGAGAACAATAAATGTTCATAATCATTATTTTCCAAATGTCGTTTGATGGAATTTGAAAGAACCTCGATGTAATCCTCACGATTATAAAATGCTGATAATTCTGATATTTTCAGATTTGGAAAACTTTCGTTTCGAATCTCTTCAGCCAAAACCACAATCGTTTCTGTTGTTGCCATAGCAAATTGTGGATACAATGGAATCAAAAATACCTCATCTACACCTTTATCGACTAATTCCTGAAGTCCCTTTTTGATGGTCATACTTCCATAACGCATGGCCAGAGCGACCGGAAGACTAGTCTCTTTTTGAACTTTTTTCTGAAGCCGTTCTGATAATACAATTAATGGAGATCCTTCCTCCCACCATATTTTTTTATAAGCTTTTGCAGATGCTTTTGGTCGTGTATTCAGAATGATACCTTTGACCAATAAAGTTCGTGCCCATTGTGGCACGTCGATAACGCGTTCGTCCATTAAAAACTCACCTAAATAGGTTTTGACATCTTTTGGTTCTGGACTTTCGGGCGAACCGAGATTGACTAATAAAACTCCTTTTTTCATAGCATTGAGAAAATGTTTGTCAGAATCTAAATTCCAATGATTTATTATTTACAAAGATACTGACATCACATAGTTCTATTGTGTTGTTCTAAATTTCTTTTTTATAACATTATAAAATTTTTAGATGGGCGCTACCAACAAATTAGTCAGTATTGGTATCAAGGCAATAGTTGATTCCCCCTAATAAATGCATTCTGAAATTTGATTCTGAATAGGCTTCAATGGTATGTCCACCACCAGTGTAAAACATGCGGCCACCATCAAATTCTTGACACCATGCAATAGGATGAAAGGTGCCATTCGAACCTCCATAATAGGACGATTCATCTAGTTCCAAAAGCACATCAATATCTGGGCTAATGGATTTATAATTATACCATTCGTCAAATCGTGTCCAGATTTTTGGTAAATGCTTGGTAGACGAGTGCAGATCATTTACCTGAATAACGTCAGCTTCTGTCTGGTTTGGATGACTTAAAAAATAAGCTCCAACCAGTTTTCCATACCAAGACCAATGATATTCTGTATCAGTTGCGGAATGAATACCCATAAAACTGCCGCCATTTTGAATAAATTCCTCAAAGTTGGCCTGTTGCTCATCATTTAAAATATCACCTGTAGTATTAAGAAAAATAACCAAATCAAATTTTGACAATGAAACCTTCGAAAACATAGAGGCATCTTCGCTATTTACAACTTCAAAACCATTACTAAATCCTAATTCCCTAATTGTTTCGACCCCCGTTTCAATGGATTCGTGTCTAAACCCTTCTGTTTTTGTGAACACTAAAACATTTTTAGCTTTAATGAGGGATGCACCAATCGTACCTAAAGAAAACAGAAGTAGTAAGAAATTAAGTTTCATATGTTTTAATTTGAAGATTGTATGTATTTTTTTGGAGTCGTGCTATATTTCTTTTTGAAGGCTGCAATAAAGTGACTCGAAGTACTATATCCGACTTTAAGCCCAACTTCATTGACGTTATGCTCGCCAGTCTCCAATAATTTTCGAGCAACTTCCATTTTGTAATCGAACAAAAAACTATAAACTGAATCACCGTAAATTTGTTTAAAACCTTCTTTCAGTTTCTTCAAATTCAGTCCTATTTCTTCAGAAAGCTCTTGCAAACTTGGAGGCTCGGCCATTCTTGATATAATAATATCCTTCGCTTTTCTTATTTTAATGACATTAGTTTCATCCACCAAAAAAGGGCATTGCTCTATATCAGCATCTTCACTTCGGTTAAAATATAAGCTCAAAAGCTCGTAAGCCTTTCCTTTAAAATAGAGGTTTTTGATGGAGGAGTTTAGGTTGTAATGAATTAACTGTGTTAAAACAATCGCCATTGAAGGAGAAATTTTTCCATCTTTATAATATTTTTTATCCTTGTTATCGTCACTCAAAAAGGTAATATAATCAGCTTCTTGAGAAAATAAGGCGTGAAACTTTTTTATGGAAATCAGCACAGACACCAACCAGGAATTTGGATTCATCTCTAAATGAATTGGCAAATCGCGTTGAGGATTATATAGTAAAAGGGAATTTTCTTCTAAAATATCCAAAGCATACCGTCCTTCATTGAAAATGAACTTACTAGATCCTTTTGAGCAAAAATGAAACTGTATAAAGTTACTATCTATTTCACGCTCAACAACTTCTACGGTTGTATTTTCATTTTGACATGTCAATACCAAGAAACCATCATCAATTTTAGTTTCTTCGAATGAACCTTTGGCGACATTTTTTAACTCCATGATCTTTAAAATAATTTTGTTCTTATTTAGATTGGTTCTAAACAAACAGCTCTAAATGTGTTGCTATTACTGCAAAAATATGATATTTATCATGTATTTTATAAATTAAACCTTAAAAAACCACAAGCGACATTAAAAGTTCTTTGAGCGTTGTTTTTATTCAATTGACCTTTTTACTTTTGCTATCGAATTTCCAAATCCACTATGGAGCAGTATCACATGACGAGAGGAACTTACTTTTATGCCATTGGCTTAAGCTATAAAAAAGCCGATGCTGATGTTAGAGGACATTTTAGTTTAGATGCAGATTCCAAAATCAATCTTCTCAACCAGGCCAAAGATGCAGGTATTGAAAGTTTGATTGTCACTTCCACTTGTAATCGTACCGAGATGTATGGTTTTGCCGAGCATCCTTATCAATTAATCAAATTATTGTGCGAGAATACCAAGGGAACGGTTGAAGAATTTCAAGACGTTGCTTATATCTATAAAAACAAAGAAGCGATTGCCCACATGTTTCGAGTTGGCTCGGGGCTTGATAGTCAAATTTTAGGTGATTTTGAAATCATCAGTCAATTAAAAATAAGCGCAAAAAGCTCCAAAAAAATAGGTTTGCTAAATGCTTTTAGTGAGCGATTAATCAACGCAGTCATTCAAGCCAGTAAGCGTATTAAAAATGAAACCGATTTATCGTCTGGTGCGACTTCGGTATCTTTTGCATCTGTGCAGTATATCATGAAATCATTTACATCGGTTTCTGATCAAAACATCTTGCTGTTCGGGACAGGTAAAATAGGCAGAAATACCTGTGAAAACCTTGTAAAACATACCAAAAACGAGCATATCACCTTGATCAATCGAACTAAAATAAAGGCACAAAAAATTGCTGGTAAATTTAATTTGATTGTAAAGGATTATGCCAATCTTCAAGAAGAAATTAACGCCTCCGATATTTTAATAGTCGCCACAGGGGCACAAAACCCAACGGTTGACAAGCATTGCATCCAATCTAAAAAGCCGTTATTGATTCTTGATTTATCGATTCCTCGGAACGTGAATCAGGATGTTTCAGAGTTATCAAATGTAACCCTGATTCATCTTGATGATTTGTCGCAAATGACGGATGATACCTTAGAACGCAGAAAAGCATTTATACCACTTGCCGAAAAAATTCTTGAAGAAGTAAAACTCGATTTCAATAATTGGCTCGAAACTCGAAAGTTTGCTCCCACCATTAATGCTTTGAAACACAAGTTGCTCGATTTCAAAAATGCCGAACTCGATACACAGCGTAAAAAATATGCTGATTTTAATGAGGCCCAAGCCCAATTAATCAGCAATAACATCATCCAAAAAATAACGAATCACTTTGCACATCATCTCAAAACCGATGATATGTCTAATGATGAAAGTCTTGAACTCATTAAAAAAGTGTTTCAGTTAGAAACTTCCACACATGTCTAAACTTATACGAATTGGTACACGCGATAGCCAATTAGCGCTATGGCAAGCCAAAGCTGTACAACAACAACTCGAACATCTGGGTCAAAAGACTCAATTGGTTCCCGTTAAATCAGAAGGTGATTTAAAACTAGATCAACCGATCAATGAGTTGGGGATGACCGGCGTTTTTACTCGAATTTTGGATGACGCCATGCTCAACAATCAAATTGATATTGCCGTACATTCCATGAAAGATGTGCCAACAGTTTTGCCGAAAGGCATTGTGCAAGCTGCCGTGATGAAACGTGGGAACATAAGAGACACGCTTGTGTATAAAAAAAACGAAGAGTTTATGTCTCAAAGAGAGGCAGTGATTGCTACAGGTAGTCTTCGTCGAAAAGCCCAATGGTTGAACCGCTATCCGACACATACCATCGTTGGTTTGCGAGGCAATGTCAATACACGACTTCAAAAACTGGAAGACAGTGATTGGAATGGTGCGATTTTCGCAGCGGCCGGACTTGGTAGAATTGATGTACGACCTGAAGAATCCGTCAATCTTGAGTGGATGGTACCTGCGCCAGCACAAGGCGCCATTATGATGACCGCTCGTGAAGATGATGAAGAATTGAGAACCATTTTGGCAGAAATCAATCATGAAGAAACTGAAATCTGCACATCGATAGAACGTAAATTTTTAAATCTTTTAGAAGGTGGCTGTTCAGCTCCGATCGGTGCGGTTGCATTTATCAAAGATGAAACGGTGTCATTTCAAGGTGTGTTGTTGAGTTTGGATGGCAGCAAGAAAATTGAAGTTACGCGCAAAGAGAATTTGGGCAATCATCATAACATTGCAGAGTATTGTTCTAATTATATATTGGAACGCGGTGGCAATCGATTGATGGACGAACTGAAAGATGCCGATAAACACATTCAAGTGTTTTCAACAAAAAACTTGACTGAAGCACAAAAACAACGTTTTAAAAATGTCCAAGTTGAAAGCACCGATTTTTTAAAAATCAGTCTGAATCGCATTCCAAAACCAACTCTAAAAACAGAAATCCAAAACGTTATCATCACAAGCCAAAATGCGGTGGAAGCGATTACGACCATTGTGCCAAAGGAAGAGTTACAGTTTAAAAACATCTATTGCGTTGGTCGTAGAACCAAAAAATTGATTGAAAGCAAAATCGGTAAAGTCAAACATTCTGAAAACAGCGCAAAAGCCTTGGCAGACTATTTGGTCGACTATATCGACGGAACGGAAGTGACATATTTTTGTAGTGATAAACGACTGGATGAGCTACCAACTATTTTAGAAGACAGCAATATCAAAGTTACTGAAGTTGAGGCCTATAAAACCGTATTGGATTCTTCAAGAATTGTTGATTCCGTGGAAGGTGTTATGTTTTTCAGTCCTTCAACGATTGAAAGTTATTTACAAAATAATTCAGCAGATAAAATTGCGTATTGCATTGGAGATACGACTGCAACGGAAGCCAACAAGTATTTTGATGATGTTAGAATTTCGAAAGTACCGACTGTGGAGAGTGTGATTGATTTGGTAAACGAAAATTATATGTAGAATAAAAACCTCAAAGGTTTTTAAAACCTTTGAGGTTTGATAATAATAAGATTTGAGGTTTTGACTTTGTGTCATTTCATTAAGTTTAAGAATTTTAACTTGATGATAAATTCTTTAATTATTTGGAGCTAATCCTGCTATCCGCTATATCTTTTTTGATGAAAAATCAAAAAAGGATGCCGCTGCTATCAGGGCTAAACAGTCAGCCGAGGTTGTTGCAAAACTTATAAAATTTGGTTTTTTTATTTTAGTTTTATAAAGCTCAAAACCCTGAAAGGGATGTGAACCAATAGGTTTATAATTAAATTATTTAGACAAATCTCTATGTATCATCGGAATTTGCGTTAGGGATTGAAGTGAAAAGCCCACAGCCTCGCCTTTTGGCGTGGCGAGGACTTGCAACGTAAAGCCCGACCCCTTTCGGGTAACGCCCAAATTTTAAATAGAATATAACATTATGATTAAAAACGATTTATATTTAAGAGCCCTCAAAGGCGAAACCGTTAAGCGTCCACCAGTTTGGATGATGCGCCAAGCAGGACGTTATTTACCTGAATTTCAAGAAATAAAGAAAAAATACGATTTCTTCACACGTTGCAGAACTCCAGAATTGGCAAGCGAAATCACAGTCCAACCCATCAGAAGATACGGAATGGATGCGGCCATTTTGTTCTGCGACATCTTGGTCATTCCGCAGGCTATGAACATTGAAGTGGAAATGAAACCTAATTTTGGTCCTTATCTACCAAATCCTGTTCGAACTCAAAAAGATGTAGATAATGTGATTATTCCAGACGTTCAAGAAGAGTTGGGCTATGTGATGGACGCCATTAAAATGACCAAAGAAATGCTCAATGATGAGATTCCTTTGATTGGTTTTGCTGGTTCTCCATGGACAATCTTATGCTATTGCGTG
>JBBSOJ010000120.1:0-9511 GCA_038259855.1 Flavobacteriales bacterium | reverse complement strand
TTAAAGCACGAACCATTAAAGATACAAAACTGCGCTGGAAAATTCCCAAGAATTTTCCAAATAAGCACAGACCCAGCAATGGTTTATACACGGTGTTGTAAAACGTTTTTATAGTTCCGCTTCATATAAGTTTTCCATATTTTTCAATGGTCTTTCAAATATTTTTTCGGCTGCTTCTTGTCCGTTTTCTTTCTGTTCGTTTGTAAGTTTGTTTTCTAATTCTTGAATTTCTTCTACAATCTGTTGTTGTTGGATATACGAGAAATCCTTTTTGAACTCATTGTAAATTAAAAACCATTGATAGCTTTTAAATAAGTCTTTTTCAATTTCCGTTCCGTCTCTATACATTTGAGCAAGTTGTAATCTAACAGATGTGATATTTCCACTTTTAGCCAAATTTTTTGGATTTTCTAACTTTCCAAGTCGAGTTGTCCATTCCAACATTTTATTCATATTTTTCTCAACTCCCATTCCAGAATAGTAACAATTTACCACATTCCACATACAAGTTCCGTCTCCGTTTTCAGCACATTTTAATCCAAATTCAAAAGCTTTGTTGTAGTCTTGTTCAATTCCATCTCCATTTCCATAAGCCATCATCATTGCATAAAGCCCGTCATTCCAGCCTTGTTCGGCAGATTTGGAATACCATTCTGTTGCATTTTCAGAATTTTGTTCAACTCCAATACCAGCTTGATAGCAATAACCTAAATTATATTGAGATTCAGGATTTCCCAGTTCCGCCGCTTGTTTTAAAACTGGAACTGCTTTGTCAAATTCTTGAGTTTCTATAAACTTTTTTGCTTGTTCATTTAATTCCGATGCGTTTTGTCCGAAGATGTTAGAGCAAATGAAAGTTAGAAATAGAAAGATTAAAATTTTGTTCATTCGGGTCGTTTTTTTTTAAATGTTTTACAACGTTGTTGTGTATGGACCGTTGCGTGTCTCACACACGAACCATTAAAAGTACAAAACTACGTTGGAAAATTCCCAAGAATTTTCCAGATGAGCACAGACCCAGCAATGGTTTATACACGGTGTTGTACGGCGTTTTTATTCCGATGTTTTATTTCTTTTTCTATAAGCACCAAGTAAATCGGATTTTAAAATTCCAGATTCGCTAAACTCAATTTCGTAATTGTCGTTTTGAGAATCAGTAGGTTTGAAAAACACATAATATTCATTCTCATTAAAACTACCAAACCCATTTTTGGCCTCAACTTTTATAGAAACCATTGTTGTATCAGTTTCAACATACTCGTTATTTTCGTTGAATGCTTTATGTTTGTCTATAAACACTTTATTAAATTTAGCAGACGAAGGGCTTTTCAGTCGGCTTTTTACTTTTTCAATGGATTGGTCATAAAAATAAGCGATTTCATTGAGTGTATAGTCGCAACCAAAAATGATATTTTTATCCGAAAATCCTTTGACTATTTCTAATTGATGAAATAGGCTATCAATTTTTGATTTTTTAAAATCCGCTGTTTGGAATTTAGTTGTTTTTTTAGTTTTATTTGTTGTTTGAATCAGGCATAACTCATTATCGACCATTTTAATCCAAATCGTATCAAGTTTATGCTCGTCAGTTGCATAAAGTCCAGCTTTTTCTATTTTAAAGTTCATAAATGTCCAACCACAGGTTTTTAAAGTATCAATGTTGAATGCTGCGGTAGTATCATTTAAAAATGCTAAATTCAATTCTATTTCTCCTTCTGCGGATTTATAGATTGATTTTTCTTTATAAAATTCAGTATTGTTGCAAGAATTAATTGCAATTGCAAGAATTATAATTCCAATAATTTTCTTCATTTCTCGATTTTTGTTAAATGACGTACAACAAAAGGATATCATCATTGATGATATATAACTTATATACTGGTAAGATAGCAAATCTTTTAATGCCATATTTGATCTTCGGTTCACAAATGTATCGCTATGTTGCTTTTATAATTTACTTCTTTGGCTGTAAACCCAGAACTCATTAATCGGTGAACGTATTGAGATATATATTTATTAATTAAAAGCATTTTGAAGTACTAAACACACGAAAGATCTATTTTGAGGTCCGACCTGATGTAGTAGCCTTCACAAAACAAATGGAAACATAATAAGTAGTTGCTTTTTCAAAAATGTAACACTGTAATGATGGTATATTGAAAATTGCCTGATTAAAAATCCAGTAATTTCTCAATAAAATCGACATCAGGATTGCATATTTCCGTGATAAGACTTTTTAGTTCATCCCCAAAAGCATCTAGTGTTTGCTGTGTGATAAAGTGCTCTTTTGTAGCGCCATGGCCAGTTTTATCCTTTTTACTGAACTTTAAAAAATACGCTCCCTGTAAATTTTTGAACGAAATGATGCCAGCTTCCACAGGAGCTGCGAAAGGCTTTTCAGTATTCAACATCAAAGCATACGTGAGGATCTGAAAGCTTTTACTATACTTGTCATAATCAGTGGTGATCTCATCCCAATGGACGATTTCGACCTTGTTTTGATCTACTTTTCCGGTTTTATAATCAATGATTCGAGTCACGCCGTTGTAGACATCAATTCTATCAACGCTACCTCTTAAAGTTACAGGAAAATCTAAATCAGGAATCTCCAATGACACTTGGATCTTTTTCTCTAAAGCTACTATTTGAATGCTATTTCCTGCCTTTACGGTTTCCAGCTCTTTATCTAAAAAGTTAGAGACATACCGTTTGGCTATTTCAAAAATAATCAGATTTTTGCCTTTTGTGATGTCGCCTTTTTTATAATAAGATCTAAAATGTTTTTTGACCGTTGTTTCAATAGAGGCTCGCATGGCAAGTAAATGCTGCTCTGTTAAAACGCTATCAATAGTTGGTTTATAGAATTCTTCGAGCGTTTCATGTATGACGGTTCCTAAAGTATTGGCAGCAACGGTTTCCTCAACATCTTCAAATTGTTTGACGCCCAGAACTTTTTCATAATAAAAATCCAGCGGATTGCGAATATAATTTGTCAACGATGAAGGTGAAAAACCAAAAGCTGAAATCTCTTTTAGCTTTTCAATGACTTCAGCTGTTTTTTTAATTCGTCGCAGTGGCGCTGCAATGGAGGGCACTTTTGGAGAAACAATGTAATGGTTGATAGCATGACTATTTTCAATTTCCAATTGCGTTATAAAACGGCTTTTTTCTCCACCGTTGAGCACGTCAGGTTCTGTATTGTAAATAATATAAATATTCTTGGCGCGTTGCAACAGTCGATAAAAATGGTAGGTGTAGACGGCATCCTTTTCTTTATAGGTTGGCAAACCGTTCTCTATCTTAACGTCAAAAGGAATAAATGAGTTGTTACTTTTTCCAGATGGTAGAATGCCTTCATTGACTGATGAAATGATCACAGTCTCAAAATCGAGTACGCGCGATTCTAACATACCCATGATTTGAAGCCCTTGCAGTGGCTCACCTTTAAAATCGAGTGTTTCACTTTTTAAAAGTTCTCTATATAGCGTCAATAGCGTACCAATGGTGTTGATGTGCTTATACGTGCTATTTAAAATCTGTAGTTCATTGAATATGCCATTGAAGCGAAAGAGATACTCTAATGAGATCAAATTATCAGATTTCTTTTCTGAAAGTCTGTCTTTAATTGCCAAAATGATGTTGGAGCATTGTTTTATGGCAACATCGGGATTATTGTTCCAGGACTTAAAGATAAGTTCAATCATGGATGAGGTGTCACCTGCCAATTCTTTTAAGGTTTCAACGGACAGATACACCATATTGTTGGCTTGAATAGTCTGAATTATGATATCAGCATAATTCAAATCTTCCTTTTCGAATAGAGGTTTAATGAATTGTTGTGATAGGATGGACACAACGTCTTTATGATAAAATTCGATAGAGTTGTTTTTGTGAATTTGAAATAACGTCTCAAAAAGAGACGATAGGGGCACTGAATGAAGAGGAAGCCCCATAGTGATGTTTATAGCATCTATTCCTCTTGGAATGCTGTTTAAAAGAGGCACCAAAAGAGTTTCGTCACCTAGAATAACTGCAGTATTGGAAATTTTATGATGTTTCTCCCGAAGATCACTCAACAACTCCCCGATGTATTTAACCTGACCGATATTTTTCGGGGTACCAATGACATTGATTTTTTTTTCTGATTGGTAATGAGACGTCAGCCAATTGAAGGGTTGCTTCGTAAAATAAGGCCAATGAAATTTGTGTGAGCGTATGAACAGTCCAGCATCGTGTATCGGGTTTTTAACGAATGTAGCATCTATGTCCCAATATATAGTCGCTAATTGTTGCTGTAATAATTCTTGAATAATAATTTCTTCTGCCTTATTAAGTGCATTAAATCCTATAAAGACATGCTGTTTTTTTTCATGTATGGACAGGTAATGTTCAATACGATCAACGGCCTTTCTATAAACCAGCCCTTGGTAGCCTTTCTTTTTGAGAAGGAGTTGTTCGCTGAACTCATGGTAATACAGTTTTAATCGGGTCCAAAAAGAAAGATAACTTTTAATGGAATCCGTCTGATTTTTCTCAACTGACCAATGATTGAGTTCCTTAATTTCCTTTAAATAGTCGAAAATACTATCTGTTGGAATGAGGTAGCGATCAATTTCATTAAAGTCTTGTAGTAGTAGTTGTGCCCATTTTGAAAACGTATCAAAGGTTTCTGTTTGTTCAAGAGGGGTCATGTTACAATACACTTCATAAAACTCAAAAAGCAACTCGGTGTTGGATGTGTATTTGAGATCTGATAGTGTTTCAACAAACTCTTCTATAGATACTATTTCAGGCGCGAAGATCGTTTTGTGTACTGCCTTAGATAAATAATTTGTAAAAAAAACACCTGCTCTTTTACTCGGAAGAATACACGTGAGTTGGGAGAAGTCCGTATTCTTTTTTATTAAATCCTCAATAACGTCTTCTAGAAAACTTGTCATCCTATAAAAATAAAAAACGCTCCGAATATCGGAGCGTTTTTCAACTTATTTATTTGTGAGCTTACAAGGATTAGTTTGTAAGTTTTACTTCTACACGTCTGTTATTAGTTCTTCCAGCAGCAGTTTTGTTAGAATCGATAGGATTCTCTTCACCAAAACCTTTTGCAGTTAAACGATCTTTATCAATTCCGTTAGCAATCAACCAGTCTCTTACAGCGTTTGCACGTCTTTCAGATAACAATTGGTTAGATTTATCAGAACCTACACTATCAGTATAGCCTTCTAGAGCAAATGTAGCTTCAGGATATTCTTTGAAGATCGCATTCATAGACTCTAACGTTTGGATAGATTCTTTTTTGAAAACTGCTTTACCAGTGTCAAATAAAAGAGTTCTAGCATATTCGTTCAATTCTTTCATAACTTCAACAGTAGGCTTAACTTCAGGACATCCGTTGTTAGCAACAGTTCCTTTTACGTCAGGACATTTGTCATCTTTATCTAACACACCGTCTCCGTCAGTATCTGGCCAAGGGCAACCTTTGTTAGCTGCAGGACCTGCTTGGTTAGGACATTCATCATCTTTATCAGCAACACCGTCACCGTCAGCATCAGGACAACCAGCTAAAGTCTTAAGACCAGCTACAGTAGGACATGCATCTTTATTGTCAGGAACACCATCACCGTCAGTATCAGGACATCCGTTAAATTCAGCTAGACCAGCTTCGTTAGGACAATCATCTTTAGCATCTTCAATACCGTCACCATCAGTATCTGGGCAACCATTGAATGCCGCTAAACCAGCAACTTCTGGACAAGCATCATCTTTATCATAAACACCGTCACCGTCAGTATCTTTACCTCCGAATTGGATAGTTAAACCAACTGTATGTTGAAAATGTGTTGGTAAATAATCTTCAAACGCATGTTTGTAAGCAGACTGAACAGAAAGTGCTACATTTTCAGTAAACCAAATGTTAAGACCAGCAGTACCATTTAAAGTACCAGCTCCAATTTCATTAACCCAAGTATAACCACCACCAACACCAAGATATGGGTCAGCCCAGCCACCAGGACCATTCAATATATTTCTGAAACTATATTTAACAGTTCCATCTACTGCGTAATAAGACAGATCATTAGCTGAAGAATCACCAATTTTATCAATTTCATTTATACTTCCTGTAGCAGTGAATACAAATCCATCGCTCAAATATCTAGATACAGAAATTGAAGATAAAGAAGGTAAGAAATTGTAGTGGTCCGAAGCATTGAAGTATTCGTCAAAAATATCTCCTTGTGGTGCATCTTCACCTACGGGATATAAATCGACGAAGTTAATACCCACACCTAAAGCCCAAGGATTATTCTCATCTTGTGCGTTGGCGCTGCTGAAGCTTATTAAAAGCAACATCGCAATAAATAATCTGCTAAGATTTTTCATATTGTAATAATTTAATTTTTAAGTGTTAATTGTAAGCAAAAGTAAGTTGTTAAATTATATTAACAAAGACAAATATATAAAAATATTGAAGATTCGGACTAAAACATGAGTTTTTGGATTCATTTTAAATAACCTCCAACCTTTTTCCAACCTTTGTAAACGCTGAAATAGCAGTGTCTAAATGTGCTTTTGTGTGAGCTGCTGAAAGTTGAACTCGTATCCTGGCCTTTCCTTTGGGTACTACCGGGAAGAAGAAACCGATGACATAAATTCCTTCATCCAAGAGCATATTTGCCATCGATTGTGAAAGTTTAGCGTCATAAAGCATGACGGGCACAATGGCAGAATCACCATCAATGACATCAAACCCTGCTTTTTTAAGCCCTGCTTTAAAGTAGCTTGTATTTTCCTCTAACGTATCTCTTAACGATGTGTCATTCTTTAACATGTCAAATACTTTTATAGAAGCGCCAACGATGGCTGGTGCCAAAGAATTTGAAAATAAATAAGGACGAGATCGTTGACGCAACATGTCAATAATTTCTTTTTTACCTGTAGTATAACCTCCCATGGCACCTCCCATGGCCTTTCCGAGTGTACCAGTGATGATGTCAATACGGCCCATTACGCCCTTATCTTCGAGTGTTCCTCTTCCTGTTTTACCTATAAAACCGGTAGCGTGGCATTCGTCAATCATGACCAAAGCATCATATTTATCTGCTAAATCGCAAATGGCATCCAATGGCGCAACCAATCCATCCATGGAGAACACACCATCTGTTACAATGATTTTAAATCGAGCACCATTATCATTAGCAGCAATCAATTGATCTTCTAGATCTTTCATGTCGCTATTTTTATAACGATAGCGTGCAGCCTTGCACAATCGAACACCGTCAATGATCGAAGCATGATTCAATGAATCTGATATAATGGCATCTTCCGCGCCTAATAAAGGTTCAAAAACACCAGCATTAGCATCGAATGCAGCGGCATAAAGAATCGTGTCTTCTGTTTCATAAAAATCCGCAATCTTTTTTTCAAGGGTTTTATGAATGTCTTGAGTTCCGCATATAAACCGAACTGACGACATACCAAAGCCATGGGTATCCATAGCATCTTTGGCGGCTTGCACGACATCAGGGTGAGATGACAAACCCAAATAATTATTCGCGCAAAAATTTAATACCGTTTTACCTGTGTTCAATGTAATTTCTGCACCTTGGGGTGATGTAATGATGCGCTCTTCTTTATAAAGACCTTCCTCTTTAATGCTTTTTAGTTCCTCTTGTAAGTGTTCTTTGAGTTTTCCGTACATGATACTTTTAAGTTTGTGACAAAGTTAAAATTCTTTTATCTGAATTTCGTCATTAATATAAATCAATATTTTCTTAACAACCTTAAGCCCCATGTCTTCCAATACATTCTGATAGTGCAGAAGCTGTTGCAAATGATAAGGCTTTTCTACACCAGTCTTATAATCGATAATAGTACTTTCGCTTTTAGAATTAGTCACAATTCTATCCGGGCGAACTATATCTCCATTTTTAGTGATAATATCCCGTTCATTGTATATGATATTATGGTCGCCATAATAAGAAGCTAGTTTTTCGTGATGAACGATCTGATTAATGAGCGGCTCTAGCTCGGTAATCTGTTCTAGATTGAGGGTTCCTGATCTGTAAAAATCGTCGATAACAATCGGAATGTCTTTCGCCGTTGAAATTTGTGCCATGATATTGTGTACTAAATTCCCTTTTTCTTGTGCATGTTCTTGCGAAGTATCCCACAAAAAACCTCCATTGGTAACTATAGCGAGATTATGTTCTTCTTTTGAAGTACAAATGAATTGTTGTTGTGTCAAGGAATTTTTTGAAGCTTTCGATTGTAAGTGTCTTGTAGCATCTCCAAAGGCATATGTCAATTCATTTTCGTTCCATTTTTCAATGGATTTCAAATAGTTGATCAACAATCCTGAATATGATTTCATGTTCTCATTTTGCTTGGCATCTACGTCCAATTCCGAAATGATATAGAGCTGTTCAACGGGCCTTGTCATCACCACGTAAAGAAGATTGATCGCATCGAGCTCTAATTCCGATCGGTAGGTGTTGTAAATGTTCGCGCCTTTGTCGCCATAGGCTTCGATCTCTTGGTTGAGATTGATAAACATATCAGAAAAACCGTTGAACGCTTCCTTGTCAACAGGGAACCACGTTTTTGGAGACATATCAAAGTAGATAGCTTGGTTGGCATATGGGAACAGCACTACGGGAAACTCCAATCCTTTTGATTTGTGAATGGTCATTATTTGAATCGCATCATGTCCTTGAGGCGAAATGACACTCAATTTTTCCTTTTTACGGTCCCAATGTTCTAAAAATCCTGAAAAGCTTTCATTATGTTTTTGTGAATACTCAAAGATGACGTCCATAAAAAATTGGAGATAGCCATTGGAGCTTGTATTGAGTTGAAAGCTCCGAACGATGGTTTCTACCGCTTCATATAAGGACAGTTTTTGAAATGCTTCAAAATTGAACACAAATCCATAATCTATCATGTACTTAAAAAAATCGGCTACTTCCAATCGAATAAAAGCAGCAAAAAATTTGTGCGTGTCTACCTGCTCTAATTTGTAGTCTGCCAAATAAGTTAAAATTTCTATTTTCAATTGATCATTTTGCGGTTGGACCGTTAACGCAATAATCGCTACAATGAGGTTGACTTCGGGTGAATTCTTTAGCAGTAAGGATTCAGAAGAAACAATTGGAATACCTTGCGAACTTAAATATTCCGCTATGGCGATCCCTTCCTTCGATTTTCTGGTGATAATGCAAATATCCTTGAGCTGAAAGCCATTGGATTGTACCTTTAGAATAGTTTGTAGCACCTTCTGGCAATGCAAATCATCTTTACTAACCTCATCGCTTTTATTTTTGATATCTAGAAAAGACAGTTCCAGATAACCCGCTTTTTTAATGGTTGACTCTTGATGGCTTTGCTCATAAATGGTTTGATGGTTTTCTTTCGAAAATAGAAAACTGGATAGGTGCTTGAAAAACGCATTATTAAATTGAACGATAGTCTCAAGACTTCGATAGTTTTTCGGCAGATTAATGACGTTTTTACC
>JBBSOJ010000119.1:0-9516 GCA_038259855.1 Flavobacteriales bacterium | reverse complement strand
GCCAAATTTGGGACCGCAAGTACAAAAGTTGTCATTGAGGAGTTTCTCGAAGGCATTGAATTGAGCTGTTTTGTTCTATCCGATGAAAAGCATTACCAAATATTGCCTACTGCCAAAGATTATAAGCGAATTGGAGAAGGAGACACAGGATTGAACACAGGTGGTATGGGTGCGATTTCTCCAGTGCCATTTGCAGATAAGGCTTTTATGAAAAAGGTTGAAGAACAAATCATAAAGCCAACGATTTTAGGGTTACAAAAAGATAATCTCCCCTATAAAGGATTCATATTTATCGGATTGATAAAAGTCGGAAACGATCCAAAAGTCATTGAATATAACGTGAGAATGGGCGATCCTGAAACTGAAGTGGTCTTTCCCAGACTCAAAAATGATTTGGTACAATTATTCCAAGCGGTTGCAAATCAGACCTTGAATGAAGAGACTATTATCATCGACGAACGTGCGGCTACGACTGTAATGTTAGTTTCTGGTGGCTACCCTGAAGCTTATGAAAAAGGAAAGGCGATTAAAGGTCTTGAAACCATTGAAGATTCACTTCCGTTTCATGCAGGCGCAACATTTAGAGATGATAAAATTGTCACGAGCGGAGGACGAGTGATGGCGATTACTTCCTACGGTACAACGTTTCAAGAAGCTTTGAAAAGGTCGTACAAAACGATAGAAAAATTACATTTCGATCAAATGAACTATCGAAAAGATATTGGTTTTGATCTATAAATAAGAATGCGATGTGATGCTCTTGTTCTCTTCGTTATTATCGTCATAACCTTTTAACTGAAGCATCCAATATACAAAAGCGACCATTCCAATGATGACAAAAATCCAAGACATGAAATTGGCAATCCACCAGCTTTCCATTTCTCGCAAAGCGTCATAGGGTAAAAACAATACATTCACAAATAAATCCTCAATACCGTAAAATAAATCTTTCATCTGTTCTCTTATTAATTTTATTGTCAGATAGAACGTCCTTTAAATGATTTACAAGTGTAAATGCGATGGTCAGGAACAATACAAGCCAATAAATATTATATTTACACTGCAAAATTACATTTTATTTCTGATTCTTAATAGCAAGTCGCCTAAATTCATTTGCCAAACTAAATGATTATAAATTTCTTTAAGCAAGCAAAACCTATTCACTTTGTGCTCATCAGTACGTTTTTGCTTATCGTATTTGTGGTATCGAAATTATATGTCATCACGACACCTTGGACTTTTCAGATAGTGGCAGAGCAATCTTTCTATTTTGCCATTGTTTTGGCATCTTTATTTGTGTTGGATTTTTTCGCCAGTAGAAATAGTCTCACTAAAAAGAACAGTTACAAATTATTAATGTTTGGCTTGTTTATGGCGATGCTACCGGAGGCGTTGTTAAATTCAAAAACATTGATGGCTAATTTCTTCATTCTTTTGGCTTTGCGTCGGATCATAAGTCTTCGAACTCAAAAGGATGTTAAGAAAAAACTGTTCGATGCAGCATTCTGGATTAGCATAGCCACCTTGCTCTACTTCTGGGCCATTCTGTTTTTTATATTGATTTTTGCAGCGATCATCTTGTATTCAATCATCGATATTAAAAATTGGATCGTGCCGCTAACGGGCGTATTGGCTGTGGTTATCGTTTGGGTTTCAGGGATGTTTTTGCTCAACTATGACTTTACAGATTATTTTGATGAACTGTTTGTCTACAATTTTGATTTTACAAGACTCAATTCAACACGTATCATCATATCCACAACCATCCTGATATCTTATGGTGCATGGGGATCTTTCTACTTTATTAAACACCTTAAGGATAAATCGAAAAACCTTCGACCTTCTTTTACAGTCGTCGTAGTGTCGTCATTTATTTCATTAACGATTATTTTAATTTCACCTTATAAAGACGGAAGTGAATTCATATTTCTGTTTGCGCCATTATCCATCATCATGACCAATTACTTGGAAGTCACCAAAGAGAAGTGGTTTCAGGAAGTACTGGTTTGGATCTTGATCGTGATTCCCGCGGTTTTTTTAATTTTGTAGTTTTTCACCAAAAGCCAAGTCTCCAGCATCACCAAGACCAGGAACAATGTAGCCTTTATCGCTCAATTCTTCATCAATGGTCGCAATCCATAAATGCGAATCATCTTTGAAATGTTTTTGAACGTATTCAACGCCAGTTTGTGCACCGATTACACTGACGAGATGCACTTCTTTTGGAGTTCCGAAAGGTTTTAAAGCTTCAAAGGTTGCAACCATGGATTGGCCAGTTGCCAACATCGGATCGGCCAAAATTAGGGTCTTGCCTTCTAAACTCGGGCATGCTAAATATTCTACAATGATCTCAAAACTTTGTGGATGCTTTTGATGTTGACGGTATGCCGATATAAAGGCATTTTGAGCATCATCAAAATAATTAAGTAAACCATGGTGTAAAGGGACACCCGCTCTTAAAATTGAACACAGAACAATGTCATTTTTAGGTAATGGAATATCACAGGTTCCTAATGGTGTGGTTATTGTAGAAGATTGATAGTTCAGTTTTTTACTTAATTCATAACCGAGAATTTCACCGATACGTTCAATATTGCGTCGAAAACGCATGCTGTCTTTTTGAATATGGACGTCTCGCATTTCTGAAATGAAGGTATTTAAAATAGAATTTTCTTCGGAAAGATTATGAATCTGCATAAAATAAGTATTGAGTTATAGAGTCGTAAAGTTAATTAAATTGGAATAAGCAGCTGTGTTTAAGATCTCTTAAGCGCCCAAAGCACATGGCGCCTTTTTCCTTAATTTTACGTAGGTTTGTAGTACTTTAAATTATAGAATATGTTTTCTAAAATCGCCAACGATATTTTCCAAGAGGTCATTGATACCTATCACAAAGTCAATACTGTAGATCAGCCGTTCAACAATACGTATGATAAACAATACCATCTTTTAGAACATTTGCTCTATCGAAAATGTTGGATAGATACCGTGCAATGGCATTACGAAGATATCATCCGCGATCCAAAAATTGATCCTGTGGCGGCACTCAAATTAAAACGCCAGATTGATGCTTCCAATCAGGACCGCACGGATATGGTAGAATATATTGATGGCTATTTCTTGAATAAATACAACAGTGTCAGTGCCAAACCCGATGCCACCATCAATACTGAAAGCCCGGCCTGGGGTGTGGATAGACTTTCCATCTTGGCATTGAAAGTGTATCATATGGAGGAGGAAGCCAATCGGACAGATGCTTCAGAAGAACATCGCATGGCTTGTCAAAAAAAGCTGGATATTTTAATGGAACAACGTGAAGACCTTTCTACAGCGATCGACACCTTGCTCGCAGACATAGAGCAGGGCGAAAAGTACATGAAAGTCTATAAACAGATGAAAATGTACAATGATGATGAATTGAATCCGGTGTTGAGAAATCAGAAATAATGTAAATCGCCTATTGTTTTTATCTTGAATGATGGAAGCAAGATGAAGCATCAAAATCTATGTCAAAATCAAAGCATATTCTAGTTATTAGACTCTCTGCGATGGGCGATGTGGCGATGACGATTCCTGTTTTGAGGGCCTTGACAGAACAATATCCTGATGTTCGCTTGACCATTTTGACTAAACCGTTCTTTAGACCATTGTTTAGGGATTTGAAGAATACCACTGTATTATCAGCCAATGTTCATACAGATCACAAAGGCATTTTCGGACTTTATAAACTTTCCAAGGAATTAAGAGCATTGAACATTGACGCGGTGGCTGATTTGCACAATGTGTTGAGAACTAAAATTTTGAAATTTTTACTTTCTGGAATTGAATTTGTTCAAATTAATAAGGGTCGAAAAGAGAAGAAAGCGCTCGTTTCAGGTAAAAAGTTTGTACAGCTAAAACCAACCACCCAGCGATATGTAGAGGTTTTTGAAAAACTAGGATTTGAACTTGATATGTCTCGCCCAACAGTTCCCGAACGGAAAGAACTTAATTCAAAAGTTCTTTCGATAGTTCAAGAAAACAAAGCTTTTAAGTGGATTGGCATCGCTCCTTTTGCAGCGCACGAGGGAAAAATGTATCCCATTGAGTTAATGGAATCAGTGATAGATAGCTTATCACAACACTATAAGATTCTGTTGTTTGGTGGCGGAGACTCTGAAATTAAAGAATTGAATGCTTTGGAATCTAAATTTGATCATGTTACAAACGTAGCAGGCATGCTATCATTGGACGAGGAATTAGATCTTATTTCAAATTTGGATGTCATGCTAGCCATGGATTCCGGGAACGGTCATCTGTCCGCTATGTTGGGCATAAAGACCGTAACGCTGTGGGGCGTTACGCATCCGTTTGCAGGCTTTAGGCCATTTCACCAACCAGAAGCGTATTCACTGCTATCCAACCGAAATATTTATCCGTTGATTCCGACATCGGTTTACGGTAATACATTTCCAGAAAGCTACGCTGATTGTATGAAATCCATCTATCCAGAAGTAATAGTGAAAAAAATCGAATCTATTTTGTAATTCGATTTTCAACAGCACAGCGTTCTAACTTCTAGCTCTATTTTAAATATCATCATAATCGACCCGAATGGTTGCGGTGGTCGGATGTGCCTGACAGGTTAAAATCAAGCCTTCTTCCAATTCGCTATCCGTAAGTATATTGTTTTGTCGCATAGTCACTTCCCCTTCAGTCAAACGAGCCAAGCAACTGCTACAGATACCACCTTGGCAGGAATACGGCGCATCAAGATTTTCCGCCAATGCAGCTTCTAAAATGGAGTTTTTAGCATCCATCACAAAAGTCGTTTCGTCATCATCGAGCATCATCGTCACTTTGGTTTTACCATCAACCACGGTCTCCTCTAAAGTGGTTTCAGGTGTTTTTACAGTAAAAAGTTCGAATAGAATTTTCGATTCTTCGACACCTGATTTCAAAAGGACATCTCTCACGGTATGAATCATCGGTTCGGGTCCACAAAGATAGAATCGATCAAATTGAGTATTAGAATAATTATTTTTCAATAGAAAATTGATCGTACTGGTCTCAATACGACCAAACATGGCTTTATCTTCTTGTGATTGACTGTATACAAAATGCAGCTTTAAGCGCTCTTGATAGTGGGTTTGTAAGCGCAACAATTCATCCAAAAAAATAGTTTCTTTTGGAGATTTATTGCCGTAAACCAACACCACATTACTTTTTGGTTCGCTTTCCAAAGCAGATTTTAAGATGCTCATCACCGGGGTTATTCCACTACCTGCAGCAAAAGCAGCAATGGTTCTTTCGTTCGCACCATTGGGCTCGAAAACAAAGCGTCCATTTGGAGGCGCCACTTCAATGGTATCTCCAACCTTTAAATTTGAATTGGCAAAAGATGAAAAATGTCCGTTGGCTACAGCTTTTACGGCGATCTTCAACAAACCACTATTTGGGGATGAGCAGATGGAGTAATCACGACGTACTTCTTGAGAATCTATATGGGTTTTTAATGTTATGTATTGACCAGCTTTAAATTCATAGGTGTCTTTAAGTTCTGCAGGCACTTCAAAACCGATGGTGATACAAGCTTCGGTTTCTCTATGAAGATGATTTATGACGAGTGTATGGAATTTTGACATTTTATTTTTTTTGCAAAAGTACTAAACATTCATATAATCCCATTTTGATTGTAACAAAAAGTGTTTTATTATTACTTACAGAATAACTCCAACTAAAACAGCATGATAAAACATTTTCTAAATCTAGAATGGAAACAGTTTTTTAGATCTGCCACCATGGGCAAAAGTATCGCCCTTAAAATCTTGATGGGATTTTTTGCGCTTTATTTCATGATCATGTTTCTCATTATGGGAATTGCGCTCTTTCCGGCCCTTAAGGAATTATATCCTGATAAAGATCCGTTCATCATTGTCAACGGCTTTATATTCTTTTGGATTTTAGGAGATATCATGATACGATTTTTCTTTCAGAAGCTGCCTGTCATGAGTGTGAAACCGCTATTGACATTGCCAATTAAACGACGTAGCGTGGTCAATTTTGTTTTAGGTAAATCTGCAGTATCATTCTTTAATTTTCTTCCTCTTTTCCTTATCGTCCCTTTTGGCATTACATTATTTTTTAAAGAGTATGACCCCAGTTTGGTAGTAACTTGGATGGTGCTGATGGTATTGATATCGCTGATCAATAATTTTTTGAATTTTATCATTGAAAGTCTCTCTGCTGAAACGGAACTATCTTTTTTACCTATAATATTAGTAGTCGTAGGTTTATACGGTCTGAATTATTTTAAAATCATCAACATTTCAGAAAGCTTATCAAATGGAATCCTTGCTGTTACAGAAAACCCAATATTACTATTCATTCCAATTCTTTTACTGGGTGTATTGTATTGGTTCAACTTTAAAATTTTACGACAAAAGTTATTTTTAGACCATTCTTTAAAAACCAAAATTGATAAAGTCAGCACAACCAATCTCGATTGGACCAATAAATTCGGAGATATTGCGCCATTCATGCAGTTGGATTTAAAACTTCTGTGGCGTAACAAACGTCCTAAATCTACAATTTGGATGCTGGGTTTAGGGTTATTGTATGGTTTGTTTTTTTATCCGCAACCCATGTATCAGGACATGGTGTGGCTTTATGCGTTTATCGGAATTTTTGTCACAGGAATATTCTTGATCAATTTTGGTCAATTCATTCCTGCGTGGGATAGTGGTTATTATAAAATGTTGATGAGCCAAAACATTAAATATGAGCAATATCTAAAATCAAAATATACCTTAATGACCTTAAGTGTTATCATTCTTTTTGTGTTGAGCATTCCTTACGTGTACTTCGGTTGGAAAATCCTATTAGCTCATTTTGCAGCGGCCATCTATAACATCGGCGTTAATACCTATGTCATACTTCTGGGAGGCTCTTTTAACAGGAAAAAAATTGATCTTAACCAAAGAGCGGCCTTCAACTTTCAAGGTACAGGAGCTGTTCAATGGATTATTGGACTGCCATTGATGATTTTACCTATGGGGATTTTCGCAGCAGCGTTTTATCTAGTTAATTTTCAAACAGGCATAGCAATACTGATCATTTTAGGATTGGTAGGAATCGTAGGTCACCAAAAAATCATGGGATTCATTACAGAGAAATATCTCAATTCAAAATACAAAATGATCAAAGCGTTTAGCGAAGACGAATAAATTACTTCGTGATAAATTCCAAAAAATAAAATTTCAAATTCCAAAGAGGATAAACCAATTTAAAATCGGAATATTAAATTAAAACACACAGTATGATAACGACATCAAACCTTTCCAAAAAATACAACGAGACAACTGTTTTGCATATTGAAAGCCTTGAGATTCCAAAGGGTCAAAGTTTTGGACTTGTGGGAAATAATGGTGCTGGAAAAACAACGTTTTTTAGTTTGCTTTTAGATTTGATACAGCCAACAACCGGGCATATCGAAAGTCATGACATACGTGTAGATCAAAGCGAGGATTGGAAACCTTTTACATCCTCTTTTATAGATGAAAGTTTTTTGATCGGGTATTTAACGGCGGAAGAATATTTTTATTTTATTGGCGAATTGCGAGGCCAGAACAAAGCTGATGTTGATAGATTGGTGGCGCAATTTGAAGATTTTTTCCATGGAGAAATATTGAATCAAAAGAAATATCTGCGTGATTTAAGTAAGGGAAACCAGAAAAAAGCGGGCATTGTCGCGGCATTGATTGGAAACCCCGAAGTGATTATATTAGACGAGCCGTTTGCTAATTTAGATCCTACCACACAGATCCGACTCAAGGAAATCATTAAGCAATTGGCAGAGACCAAAAACGTGACGGTATTGATATCCAGTCATGATTTGATGCACGTCACGGATGTTTGCGAACGTATCGTTGTATTAGAAAAAGGCACGATTGTAAAAGATTTGGCAAAGAGCGAGGCGACCTTAAGAGAGCTGGAAGCGCATTTTGCTGGGTAGAACGATAGCCTTGGCGCATGATTCGTTTGATTTAATGACTTAAAAAAAAATCAAGTTCTCAATTCTTTCAATCTGATAATTGTAAGAAGTTTTAGTAGATCATGCTCTGCTAGGTTTAATGAATGAATAGTTATGTTTGAATTATTGGAATAACGCAGTGTATGAAATTTATTGACAACCTAAATCATTCTCTATCTAAAATTGTTCGAACTGACATAATCAATGTCATTCAAAAATTTCAGAGATGTCAGCAGATTAGCCCCTCACTTAAAAAATGGTAGTCTTATGAGGTATCTATATATAATTTTTGGATTCTGTCTATTATTTACAAGTTGTGACAAAAAAGACGACGATCATAAATCCGTCATGTGTTCCCCAACGATTATAGATAACACTGTTTATTTAAATGCTGAATCAGACCCCTTGTCGCTTCTAAATACTGAATTGACAATTGAAGGCTGTCTTAAAGTGAGCATACAATATGGTGGTGGTTGTTCGGATGTTTTTTTAAATCTAGTTGATAGCGGTGATGTTTTGGAAACACAACCTCCGCAACGAAATTTGCGTTTTATATTTGAAGACGATGACCAATGTGAAGCTTTGATCCTGAAAGATTATTATTTTAATGTTGAGGTTCTAAAAGTTGAAGGGTCTGACGAAGTGTTACTTAATCTTCAAGGTTTTGATACGCCGCTTCTATATGACTATTAAAATTCATATTGATTATCTCAATTTTTAGCCCTGATAGTAGCGGCATCCTTTTTTGATTCTTCTTCAAAAAAGATATAGCGGATAGCAGGATTAGCTCCAAGTTTTTAAAAATTCTTTTAGACGCTTCATGAAACCGCCGAACCATTAATATAAAGGAAGAATAGTCACTCTGCTTTTCCCTTCGCTTGCAATCGCTAGTGGGATTGGGAGAAACACAGCTACAAAATCCAACACTTTTCCTCCGATAATTCAAAAAGATCCTTATTTTTACGCCAATACATACTATTTTAAAGTGTTTTTAGTTATCTATAAACCAAAATAATCACGTTGAATACATCATTAAAATCCATTGGTCTGTTGTCGGTTGCTATGCTTGTAATGACAAGCTGTTCACGTAAAAATGACACCTTCATCAATAGAAATTTTCATGCATTGGGGACCAAGTATAATATTTTATACAACGGGGATATTGCTCTAGAAAATGGGCGCGATGTATTGGACAATGCTTTTACGGATAACTACTGGGAAGTATTGCCCGTAGAGCGCATGCAAGTGAAAGACGATTTTGGCCTGCCGGGAGAAACTAAAAATGAAGACTTTGAGCGTGCGGAAGAGAAAGCCATTAAGGCAGTCCAAAAGCACGGCATGAATATCAATGGAAAGGAATACAATCCCCAAATTGATGAAGCTTATTTGTTACTGGGAAAGGCGCGTTATTTCGATCAGCGATTTATTCCTGCGTTGGAAGCATTCAATTATATACTTTATAAGTATCCGGCGAGTGATAAGATCAACACATCGAAAGTGTGGCG
>JBBSOJ010000118.1:0-9544 GCA_038259855.1 Flavobacteriales bacterium | reverse complement strand
TAAATATGTTAGGGCAGGAAGTTTCACGAGGCTTATCAACCGATGCCGTTGAGGTCGGTCATCTCGAAGCAGGTCTTTACATCATGCAGTTTACGGTCAACGATACCATTGAAACCCGTAAGTTTATAAAACAATAAGTTATAAGTATTTTATTTGAAAAGTCCAGACGTGATGTCTGGACTTTTTTTATGAATTAGTGCGATAAAATTATCATGATTCTATAAAATCTTCAGATGGATTTCTGGGTTATCAAGAAGCATACTTGATAATCAAGACGCGTGTTTGTTTTTTATAATCAGAACATATGTAAAGAATACGCAAAAAAACCAATCATTGATGCCATATATTGAATAGAATATACCTGCCATTACATCCTTTTCAAATACATCTAAAACGCTATTATAGAGCATCCATTTCGTCCAGACGAAACCATATATAAATTTTTCGACTGCAAAAACCGCCACTAACCAAGGGACGCTCTGGTAATTATTGGCAACAGACATATATGCCAAGCCCCATATAACAATCATAAGAATACCAAAATTCGATAAGACATCCGGGTCAAATTCTGGTATGGTTGAATTGGTAAAAAATCTTGAAAAGATCAAAACCGATAAATTCATCAATCCGGCAATCAAAAAGCCTCTACTAATAGTTTTGGGTGTTAACATCATGTATATACGTGTTTTAATGCAAATGATAAAGCTCTCAACATATGCTGTACGTCCACAGGTCTATTATACATGTTTGATCTCGTTCTCTTCCAAAATTGAATCGCCTCGCAAACGAAGAAAAATTTGTGCCACAGCAATGGTATCTTTTTCACAATAAACAACAATACGATCAATGTCATTTTCTTCATAAAAAACACGACATACTTCACTGCCATCAATGTCATCCTTTGGCGAAGGAATACCGAGAACATTGGTCAATAATTTTAAAGATGTAAAGGTTTTATAATCGCCAAATTTCCACAATTCCAAGGTGTCCAAATGTGGTACTTCCCAAGGTTTTTTGCCGAATAGATTCAGTTTGTATGGCAATTCGACATTATGGATTATCATACGTCTTGCGATGTATGGAAAGTCAAATTCTTTTCCATTATGCGCACAGAGAAGGTGTTTTGCTTGGCTGAAATGGGTCAGCAACAAATTCTTAAAATCCTTTAAGATCTTAATTTCGTCACCATGAAATGAGGTGACTCTAAAGCTTCTGATATCACCTTGAAATTTAAAATACCCAACCGAGATACAAACAATTTTTCCAAATTCCGCCCAAATTCCTGCACGTTCGTAAAATTCATCAGCCGACACTTCACCTCTTTGGTATTTTGATTTGAGCTCCCAAAGATGCTGCTTGGTCTCGTCCAATTCAGTAAAATGCCGTGTTTCTGGGACGGTTTCAATATCCAGAAATAGGATGTCTTCGAGATTGAGTTTGTTTATCATAGGTTTGTTCCTGTCTTTTGACTTCGCTAAAGATTAGCTCCTGCAGAAATCTATTAAATTACGACTTGTTTATGATGTCTATCGCTTTTTCTAACGGCTCATCCGTTCCATCTTTAATGCCTTGGATGGTTGGCAATATTCTAACGTCAGGGAGTATACCAACGCCTTGGGTTTCTGTACCATCAGGGTAATAAACACCAATTCCTGAAATCATCGTTCGCATACCTCCTGGCAACATAAAAGCAGAAACGTTTCCGTCAGCTCCAGCGGTGGTGCTGCCGACGATTGTTGTTTTATCGGACGCCCTAAATGCCATCGCAGTGTACTCTGCCTGACTCTGTGATAGCTCATTGACCAAGACCACTATTTTTTTCCCTTCGTAAGATGACCTATCATTATCGATTTTTAAGGGTTCAGTAAATGTGAATTCACCTGGATAATCAGGGTTCCCTTTGGTAAATTTCACAAATTCTGTATTATTGGAAACAAAGAAACCACCCAATGAAAAAACAACAAATGTTGATGGATAATTTCTAATATCAACAATAATCCCTTTGGTGTCCTTAAACTCTTTTTTGATGAGATCAATATCGTCCTCTTTGATGTTTTTCAAATTGATATATCCGATATTATCGTCCATTAATTTGAAGCTCTTGGCATCTGGTTCTTGTCTATACCAGTTATAATAGTTTAAATCTTTGATGTCAAATAATGGGATGTTTTTTGAAAGTTCATCGCTGTCTCTGATATAGTTCAAATTCAATGATTGGCTATTGGAACGCAATAAATCTTGGGAAATATCTCGCAATTGGGTCGTATAATTGGATGCTGGATAAAATGGAAGCTTTTCCGCTATGAGTTTTTCGACTGAAATACCGTTGATTTTAGTGATGACATCGCCTGCTTTCAACCCTATGTCGCTCTCCATTTCTGGATTGTAATAATCCGTCACGACCAATTTATTCTCTATAAACCGCACATGGACTGGAGGGTAATTCGTCCCTCTTTCCTCTTTAATGACATTATTTCCGCCCCAAAGATTGGCATGTGTGTCTTTTACATCGCCAATAATTTTGACAGTTGCCAACTCAAATTCCAATTCATTGCTGGCATTGATAAAAGCGGGAACATAGTCTTTAAGAGTAGTGCTCCAATCTTTTTCGGTTATATGTTTGTATGGAAAATAATACTGAATCATATTCCAGTATTTATAAAGGGTCAATAGTCGAAATCCTGCGTCTGGATAGGGCATGGACTCATAAGAATTTTCGTTTTTGAATGAAGGATTTTGAACTCCTGGGTTTAATTTTACATAAAAATGATCGCCTTGAAATCTATTTTGTTGAATGAATTTTAACTGTTCCTTCAGTTCAGATGAAAGTTCTGTGCTCTCTATCCATTCCAGATCTGGTACTAGGAAGGCGTCTTTATCCAGCTCTTTGCATGATTTACAAATTTTAATTTCGCCGAAACTATGAATCCAATTTAATAGAATATCATCTCGTTGGGTTTTAGTTTTTGCTTCCAAATAATTTGGTAAAATCCTAAAGAGTTCATAATCCCAATTGTAATTTCCGGTTCCGATTTCAGGATGGTAATATTTAAGAAATCCCCAAACTTTTCCTAGCAATTCAAGATTTGTAAGGAGTGGTTCATCGAGCTTTGGAAAAATGATGTTTGAGCCCGTATCGAATTCAATATCTTTTTCGGCTAATGAAAGTTCTTTTTTCGGAGCCTTACCAAGTTGTTTGCCATCAATAGTGACTTCCAAATTATCCACCCACATTTTTCCGGTTCCCACTAAAAGACCGCCTACAACAATGGTTTTAGCGCTTTGGTCAAAATTTAATTCAATTTCATATCGTTTCCAATCTGTAGTTCCCGTAATGCCGCGCGATTCCATGTTATCAAAAGACACTTGTGGGTCGATACGCATCCATAATCCAGCCCAACCGCCAGCGACGTTTTCAGTCTTAACGTAACCAGAAAGTTTTATTCTTTTACCGCTAAAATCTGAAGGAATCTTAAATGACAAAGCCTTAAAATCTTCTTTTTCATCAACACTTTCAATGGCGCCAGAAATGCTTCCATTTTGGGCTGCAATGGTATCGAATATAATTTTGTGATTTCCGGTTCCGAAAACTTCCCAACCTTTGGCGGTGTCGTTTTCTAATGTTTCAAAATCTAAATTATAATCGGTTTGAGCTGAACATATACTAAATGTCAATAAAATGGAAAAAATAAGTAATGGATTTTTCATAGTTGATTATTTTAAGTTTCCATCAAAAAACGATTAAAAAGCGCTTTCACTTTACCAATAGATTGTTAAATAACAAAATGTTAGGATTTAGTTTTCAGCATCTCATAAGCCTCATCAATATAGGTTGATATATCGTCCGTAAAAGTGGCAATTGCATCGCCTTCACCTTTGGAATGACCCAATCTTACGATGATGACATTGTCATTTGGCTCTACAATAACGTATTGTCCAAGATGGCCCCGCATCATAAAAAATTCTTTGTCATCTACATTTTTTAACCACCAGCCGTAACCGTATTCAGGGCTTGCGTTAAAACGTGGTGTTATTGATTTTGCAACAAAAGCAGAATCCAAAATCTGTTTGCCATTCCATTTGCCGTGGTCTTTGAACAGTTTTCCGTAGCGTGCAAAATCCTTGGCGTTACTGGCGATACAGCAATAAGCTTTGACCAAATCTTCCTCCTCACTATCCACTTGCCACAATGTCGAATTCTCACTTCCCAAAGGTTTCCAGAAGGATTCCGATAGATAATCGTACATTTTTTTACCTGTCGCTTTCTCTATGACCATTGCTAATAATTGTGTGTCACCGCTGGCATATTTATAGGCTGTTCCTGGTTCATTAACGACTTTTAGGCCCAGTATGACTTTTGATAAATCATCATCAAAATACGCTCTCGTTGTGATGGATAATGGGGAATAATAGGCTTCGTCCCAATTGGTACCTGATGCCATGGAGGATAAATCTCCCACGGTCATTTTTGCGGCTTTCCCTTCGCTAAATTCTGGAAAGAAATCGCCAACCGGCTGGTCAAGACTTTTGATATACCCATCTTCAATGGCTTTTCCCATCAATCCTGACACGTAACTTTTTGCCATGGAGAATGAGTTCGTATTTGAATTTTCATCATAGCCGTCGTAATAATTTTCAAACCAAATGCTGTCATTTTTGATGATAACATAAGCAATCGTTCCATTGGCTTTATTAATGTCATTGAGTCTGTCGGTTTCTTTTGCAGAGTTATAATCTTTATGATTTGGCCAAGCTTGAGGTGTGCCGTTTTCGACCGGTTGATTATCAAATTCTTTATAATCATCGAGATACGCCGTTGTATGACCTTTTAGATAAATAGTTCTGACAGCTTTTATTAAATAATCAGTGTCGGTTATGTAAAGGGTGGCAATGGTTAAGCCAAGAA
Source organism: Flavobacteriales bacterium (assembly GCA_038259855.1). Lineage (GTDB taxonomy): Bacteria > Bacteroidota > Bacteroidia > Flavobacteriales > Flavobacteriaceae > JBPOFM01. The sequence continues at coordinate 4,638 of JBBSOJ010000118.1, read as the reverse complement.
GTATGGCGATGGTAAGAAGAAAGTTTTTAAGAAATTTCATATAATAAGTTTAGTTGGAAATAAATATAGGGAATAAAATTTATCAAACGTAAAAGACCTCAAAGGTTTTAAAGGGTTTGAGGTCTGAACTTAAATCTTTTAGAACAACGACCCTTGTTTGTAAGGATTCTCATGTTCCAAAAGCCATTGTTTGCGATGTAAGCCACCAGCATAACCTGTGAGACTTCCGTCGCTTCCAATAACGCGATGGCACGGTACAACGATCCAAAGCAGATTTTTACCATTCGCATTCGCGACAGCTCTGATGGCTTTTACATCACCTACTTGTTTGGATAATTCGAGATAAGTGGCGGTTTTGCCAAATGGAATGCTTTGTAAGGCCGTCCAGACTTTTTTTTGAAACTCTGTTCCTTCTGCCTGTAAAGCAAGATCAAATGTAGTGCGTTCTCCCCTAAAGTATTCGTTAAGTTGACGGACACATTCTTCAAGATACTCTGGAATGATATCCGTTTCTTTTTCTTCGGAATTTAGAATGGTTATCGAAGTAATTCCATCTATGTTACCAGTAATTTTGGTAAACCCCAATGGTGAATGGATTATGCAATGTTCCACTAGATACTTTCATCAGGTTTGGATGTAGCATCAGAAGAAAGGTCAGTTTCGGTGTCGGTCACATTCTTTGGTTCCTCATTCAACATGCCTAGACGTTCGGCGCGTTGTTCCCAACTTTGTCTCGCTTTTAATTGAAGATCAGCAACATTATCACTTTCATCCATAATTTCCAACCCAAGAAGTGTTTCAATGACATCTTCCATAGTGACCAAGCCTGTGACCGTGCCGTACTCATCGACTACCAGCGCCATGTGATTTTTGCTTGCCACTAATTTTTCGAACAACGTCGGAATGGGTAGATTTCGTTCTACAATAATGATGTCTCTTCGAATATCAGCTAACGTTTTGTCGTCATGATCGAGCGCCATTTCTTTATAAATGTCATCTTTGAGAACTAAACCGGTAATGTTATCTGGATTTTCGGAATACACCGGGATTCGGGACACTCGTAGATTCTGATTTTTTTCAAAAAATGTTTTTACGGATGTTGTTTCATTTTCAGACACCATAATAGTTCTAGGCGTCATGATGTCCTTTGCAAAAATCTTTTTAAAATTGATGAGGTTTTTGATCACTTTGCTTTCCGATTCCTGAAAAACGCCTTCTTCATGTGCAATATCCGCCATGGCTAAAAAACTATCTCTACTCACAGTGCTCACATGGGCGTTTTTGCCACCAATCAATTTGGTAGTCAACTGCAATACCCAAAGAATCCCAGTGTATTTCAGAGGAAAAATCAACACGTTTAGGGTTGTAGCGGTGAAACCTGCCAAATTTTTCCAATAAGTGGCTCCTATGGTTTTTGGGATGATTTCCGACAACACCAAAATCAGAAGGGTCATAAGAGCAGAGACAATGATGATGGCGTTATCACCCTCACCAACAAAGACTTTTTCTGCTTCTACACCTACTAAAATTGCGCCAACGGTATGTGCAATAGTGTTCAGAGTGAGAATGGCAATCAATGGCTTGTCCACGTCTTTTTTGAGCGTAGCCAATGCATCTGCATAGCTTTTGCCTTCCTTCTTTTTGATGTTTACAAACGTGGGTGTTACACTTAAAAGAACCGCTTCTAAAATCGAACATAGAAATGAAAAGAAAATGGATACAACAGCGTAAAGAATGAGTAGCGTCATTAGCGTTTTAGATTTTGGCTAATTTAAGAAACTTCTGCTTTGATACCTTTAATTTTGTGGATCCTTTTCAATTAAATCCGAACTTATAAGCCTTCCAAAATGATGCTCGTATCGGGAATACCGTATTGCGAAATACGCTCTATGAAGGTCACTAATTCTTTATTGCCTTTGAAATAAGCTAAAATTTGAAGTCGATCTTCACCTGTAATTCGGTCACAACGTTGCACTTCTTCTAAATTGACTATTTGATTATAGGCAGTTTTTAAAGTACTTGACTGATGGATTTTTAGAGTGACATACGCCTTGGTAGAGATACCAAGTTTCTCGTAATTCAGCTTTAGCGAATAGCCTTCGATAATGCCCTTCTCTTCCAGTAGTTTCACACGTTTTCCAACGGCTGGCGCGGATAATTCGACGTGTTTGCCTATGGTTGCAAATGCTTCACGCGCATTTTTTTGAAGCATTTTTAGTATTCTAGCATCTATATCATCCATTACAAAATAATTCAGAAATTCTTATTTTTACAACTAATCGAAAGTAAATATATCATTATGCTTTCGATTTGCAAATAATTCGGCTAAAATTAGACTCAAGTGCTGATTATATTAATATTCAATAACTGCTCTTAAAATTGATTTCTTGGGCAACTCATCTGAACATATTATGTGGGTTTTTTGGAGAAATTTGCAAGCAGAAGTTAGTAGCTCAAGACAATAATGACATTAAATTTTAGTATAGATATTGCATAGTTAGGTGATTAAATGAATCTCAAAATATCACTCTATTTAATTAAATCAATAAAATGTGGCACTGATGTCAAAAATTAAATTATATAATGTTATGAAAATAAAAACTTTATATTTGTTAAATAATATATAACTTAAAACGAATTTCTTATGAAAAAAATTACTTTATTGATTAGTGCCGTTTTAATTTCGGCATTTGTGACAGCTCAAACGACCTTGTCGCATTCCACCTCACAAGTTGCAACAAATGGAAGCGTGGCATGTGCTTCTAATACGCCTCCTATCTTTACACAAGAAAATTCTTATTGGAGAACTTACACGCCTGCAAATTTTGGCTTCGCCGGAGATTTTGTGGTCACTGGGGCTGAATTTGGCTGGTCTTATACCGACAGAGCTGGTAACACGCCTAGTATCGATGTAACAGTTAATATTTATTCAACTACAGGGACTTTTCCTACAGGAGTTCGAACTCTATTAGCTACCCAGATGGTTAGTGTTGGCACTGCTGAACATCTAACGGTGGTACCTGTAACTTTTACCACGCCCACTACTCTAAATTCTAACAGTGAAATAGTTGTTCAATTAAACATTCCTTCTGGTGAAACTGCTGTATATGATGCTAGGGTAGGTCAAAATGGTAATGGAGAAAATGCCCCAAGTTATTTGTCTTCAACTGGTTGTGGTGGTATTGCACCTACACCCATAGGTTCATTGGGTACTTTTCCTAACAGTAATATCATTATTAATTTAGTGGGAGATTCACCTTTATCTGTTAATGAGAATGATCTATCGTCTCTTGTTCAGGTGTACCCAAATCCTGCGACCAGTGTTTTAAATTTGAAAGTTTCACCAAGTATAGAAGTAACTGATACTATTTTAGTTGATGTATTGGGTAAAACTACAGATGTGAAGTTAGACAATGGTCAGTTGAACATTTCAGGTTTAGCACGTGGAATTTATATGCTGCAGGTGATTACTAATTCTGGCACAATGACCAAAAAAATCATTAAACAATAATTTAGCTGAACGGCATCAATGCCGATGAAAGTTCTGAAAGCGGAATTTCCAAATCTGGAAATTCCGCTTTTTTGTAAAACAATTAGTAGTTTTGATCAGTACAAGTATCTTAAGTTATCTGTAAATTTCGCCCTGATGCAGCGTGTTTTTTGATAGCTTCATTGACTGATAGCATATCTTCGCCTATCAAACCCCCATCCACTTCAGCGAAGATGAACTCTATCTTTGGGTTTCAACATGATAGCTATTTTTAAAAATAATGTCTTTGATCTGCAAGTAGTTGATACCATTTCATATGGAAATTAGTCCAAAAGTGACAGATTTGATTTGTTTGGTTTGAAAAGGTTCGTTTCAAATTGAAACTATTTACTTTTTTTAAGCGTAATTGCTCAATCAAACTCAATGTCATTATAAAAAAATTCTAAAATAAATGAGTTAAAGTGTTTTCCTTTGACTCGGTCGAGTTTTTAGAGCATGGTTTTTTGAATGCGATCTCAGAGCATTTTCCATTTAGTTATTAAAAGTTTCGAATTCAAATAACTGGTTTATAATGGTTACGAGATGTTTTCTTTTAAATGAAAAAACCAAAATGCCAAAAACGGAAATGACAACTGATTTCTATGGTATCAAGAAATTAATTTCACAACGTCCTTCGCAAAATAACTCGCAATTACATCTGCTCCAGCACGCTTAATTGCAGTAATCTGTTCCATCATAACGGCATCATGATCGAGCCATCCTTTTTCGGCAGCAGCTTTGAGCATCGCATATTCTCCAGAAACCTGATATACAGCAACTGGAACATCCACCGAGTTTTTGATTTCTCGGACAATGTCTAAATAGCATAAACCTGGTTTTATCATCACGATATCGGCGCCTTCATCGATGTCCATTTTTGTTTCCTTGATGGCTTCGAAACGGTTGGCAAAATCCATTTGATAGGTTTTTTTATCTTTTGGGATGTTTTGCATATCTACAGGTGCTGAATCTAAAGCATCTCTAAATGGTCCATAAAATGCGGAGGCATATTTCGCAGAATAACTCATGATTCCTGTGTCAGTAAAACCTTCATCTTCCAACGCTTCACGAATTGCCAAAATACGTCCATCCATCATATCGCTTGGGGC
>JBBSOJ010000117.1:0-9557 GCA_038259855.1 Flavobacteriales bacterium | reverse complement strand
GCTGGCGGTGTCCTTTGAGGAAAGTAAACCCATAATTAGAGATTAAATTGAACTATTCAGTAGTAACATTCAAAGTTAAGTTTTAGGAAAGATTTCCGAAGTATTACAAGGTTAAATTTTATCTAAAATTCAGTCATATACTTTAGTGCCTTTCAAAAGCCATTTTTCCCAAGCTTCGGAAAAGACATGGATATTTTCAGTTTCTTTTCCATCGGAATCAACGATAGGAAATCCCTTGTTTTTCCATTCAAAAACACCACCATAGAGATTGTAGACATTGGTATAGCCAGCTTTTTTGAGCTTATCAGCAACGGTTTCTGAACGGATTCCCAAAGAACAATACACGACAATGGTTTGTTGTTTGGCTTGAAGTTGTAGAGTCGTTTGTTCCAAATTGAAATTAATATAGCCTACAAAAATGGCATCTTTCAAATGGCTAACATCATATTCTTCTTTTTCTCGAGCGTCGAGTATAATAGCATCGGTTTTTGGCATTGCCAATTCTTGCACCGAAATGTAAGGTGCTCGATTCGTATTGTATTGATTGAGCAATTCATCCAATGTTTTCTGGGCATTGGCTTGAAATGTAAAGCAACTCAATAGTATAAAAAACAGTAATCTCATCTTAAAAATTTATTACAAATCCTTGTAAACCGCTTTCTACGGCTGGTAAAATTTCGGTGTTGTCCCAAATACCTGTGATGATGGTTCGAGCATATTCTTCTGGTAGAAATCCATTCTGCATCAACTTACTGGTCAATTTGTGATTGTAATCCAATTGATGATGTTTAAAATTGAAGGTTTCGTTGGCATCATCCAAAATCGCATACCAAACATTTGGCGTTCCATCATTCGCTGGCATTCCAATAACACCGGGGTTGAGCCAAAGATAATCATCGTTAAATTGATAAAATGGTAAACCACAATGGCCAGCAATAATCACGTCACTTTTGGTCGCTTTAAAACTGGGTTGCTTACGTTCCCAGGGTGTCGATTTAAAAATGAATTCAGAGGTATTTTCAAAAGAACCGTGAATCACGGTTACTTTCTTATCGGCATATTCAAAAGTGATATGGTCTGGTAAGGTCGCCATAAATTCCAATGAATTTTTGGACAATTTACTTTGTGCATATGGATACCACAATTGCGAAAATCCGTCACAACGTGAGCCTTTTCTAAAATCGCAACCGCAATCTTCGGCCCCTTCTCGTAATTGAATTTCCACATTTCCTGCGATACTTTGAGCATTCCAATTTTTAAAGAATTGAACCGTTTCTTCGGGTTGCGCACAATACCCAACAATATCACCTGTACAAATGCAGTTTTCTGGCGGAATGTTTTCAGATTCAGCTATACTTTTCAATTGTTCTAAAGCCTGTAAATTACTGTAGACGCCACCGAAAAGCATTATTTTTCCTGATATTTTTCCTATGTTATTTATTTTTTTATCCATTTCGGAATCAAATATAAGAGAATACAACTTGCAATACCAAATACGTTTACCCAAAGTAAATCAGCATATTTTCCTTCAGTGAAAATGAGCGCTTCAGGAAATATTTCAAAAACAAGAATAAACCCGAAGACCAATCCGCAAATCACACTCAAATAAAAACTAATTTTTGGGGCGTCCATCTTCCAAAATAGAAAAACTGGGGTTAAACCAATCACCATAGTTCCTGATATAGTCGTTGCAGAAAGAATTTCGGCATTCAAAAACACCGGCAGTGTTCCTAAAATAGCAATGGCAGCCATAGACGCGCGACCAATAGTCAAATCTTTTCCCATCTTCAAATCGATGGCCAGTAATTTTGAAAACGATGAAAACGTCGAATCTAAAGTAGAGGCTGCGGATGTGATCATGATAAAATTGATAACCAATAAAATAACGACGCCAAAGGCCTTCCCAACTTCAACTGCTGCTTGTCCAACCATCCCTTGACTTTGCGCATACACACCAATAATACTAAACAGAACGATACATAATCCGCCTAAAACACTGGCCCAGAGAAAACTTTTGAGCGTGACTTTAGGCGAACTGATAAAAGCTCTATCTGTCAAAACAGGGTCATGAAAGGGATAACTGAACGATTGGATAATGGCGGCAAAAAAGAGGTTCAGACCAAGCTCAAAACTCCAAGTGCCTGACATGGTAACTTCCTTAACGGTAAAATCATCCTTTGTAAAAATGCTCCATAGAATAACACATAGTAAAATTGAAAATAGGCCCATTTGAATGACATCTGTAAATATGGAACTGCTCAAACCGCCTTTTATGGCATAAGCTAATGTTAGCGCAGTAAAAACAATTATAGCCCAATAATACTGTGAACTTCCTTGCTCACCAAAATAGGTGCCAATAACTGTGGTGTTGCTCCAAACTTCATTGAACAAACGTATGGCAATCAAAATGGAAAAAAGTGCCATGGCACTACGACCAAATTTTGTGGTCAAAAACTGATGGATACTTTTAAAACCACCATGTTTCCGCATGCGATAAATAAGAATTCCTGCTACGGCAAAAGACAAATAATACCCGGCATAAGCAACACCACCAACAATCCCAAAATCCAAACCAAGATTCGCGGCATTGGTAATGCTTTTTGCGAAAATCCATGAGATGATCAAGCTTCCCGTTAAAACAAAAGCATTTGGTCGCTTGTTTCGTTTAGAAGCTTTAAAAAATTGATTGGTTGTTTTGGCTAAGGGTGAAAGCAAAAAGAGGATCAAACTTGATCCGATGATGAGTGCCCATTGAGCCCATCCTATCCTTCCCGAAGGTAAGGAACTCTCACTCAAACTTAATATAGTTGAAAAAAGTGTAATCATTCATTTGGTTTAAGACCTTTCAGGTTTTCAAAACCTGAAAGGTTTGTTTACGCAATAGTTCCCTTCCTTTGGAAGGGTTAGGGTAGGCTTTCTATTCATCCCACCAAACTGGGACGTTGATACTATTATTATTTGTGCTAGCAGCTGCACTATTGTAATTTTCAGCATTCAATGCTTCTTCGTCTGCAGGATATGGCATTCTTAAAGGAATTAAATTATCATTTAAGCTTGCCGAAATGGTTCTTAATTCAGGGAATCCTGTACGTTTGTATTCTACCCAGCCTTCATAACCATTGATGATGTTCGCAATCCATTTTTGCGTCACGATTTGTTGTACGGGCGTTGTTCCTGATGCATTATATGCTGCTGGACCTGACAAATAATCTGATGGCAAAGTGGTGTTCCAATATTCAAAAGCCTGTATGACTCCTGTCTCATATAAATTTTGTGCATCAGCAGTAATTAAATTTCTTGCGGCAGCTTCTGCCAACGCGAATTTTACTTCCCAAGCGGTGATGAAATTGGCATCCAATGTTGAGGTGTCTTCACGGAAAGCAGTTCCAGCAACCGAATAATTTGATAAGGCGATGGAGGTTTGTGAGGCATCAATGCCATTTAGCAAACCATTGTACTCTTTTGTAGTGGAATTAGCGAAAGGTCTGAAAAACTCATCAATTCTGGAGTCATTCAAATGTGTCATAATATCTTCCATCGTTTCTGACAGCACAAAATTATTGAAATCGCCAATGCGCAGCTGTGCCAGTCTGAAACTGTTAGGTCTGGTATTGGTAAAGTTGAAGATGGCATTTTGCGAATTGGTTGTAATGTAAATTCCAGAATCATAAAGGGCTTGCAATTGCGAAGACACATCAATTTTATCTGCAATACGGAGCAAATGCTTAATTTTTAGTGAATTCGCAAAACGAAGCCAAGCCTGTAAGTCGCCATTAAATAAAATATCACCTTCCAAAGGGATCGCATCATCGTAAGCTCTTATGGCTGCACTACCTTTATCTAAATTGTCTAAAATACCACCATCGGCCATATAGATTTGCTCTTGTGTATCATAGGCCGCTGTAACGGTACCGTTAACACCGTTGAAGGCTTCAAAATAGGGCACATCACCAAACAAATCTGTCAATCCTGCTGCCATATAGGCTTTAAGAATTAAGGCTGGACCTTCATAAACACGAAAGGTTTCTGTAGTTCTGGACTGGTTGAGAATAATTTCATTATCACGCAAATTGGTATAAAAAACAGGCCATGGGTTGCCTCCTAATTGTGGCGATTTCAATGCATGTCTGTCAAATAAATTAAAATCGATGGCTGTTCTATGTTGGGAAAGTAAATCTCCAGCCACAAAGCCTTCGTAACTCATTTCTTCGCCAAAGTTATAAATGACCTGACGCAGCAATAAACTTGGTTGGACGGCTACAGGTGCATTGGGATTGGTGTTGATGTCTTCAAAATCTTTTGTACAACTTGAGGAGAATAGGAGGCTAATCAAGCCAATGATGTATATATATCTTTTCATGTTCTTATGTTTTTCAGACCTCACAGGTTTTCAACTCCGACACTTCGGAGCTGTGAGGTCTAGCGTTCCTTATTAAAAATCAATTCCAATTTTAAACCCAATACTTCTAGTGGTGGCATAGCTCATGTCTTCAACACCACTCACAAATCCGTTGCCTTGAACTGCCAATTGCTCAGGATCTACGTGCGGATTTTCTGTAATGACGAATAAATTATTTCCAATGATGGAAAAATGTGCTTTAGCACCTTCTTGCAAACCTAAAAAGCGATTTTTTAAATTCACGGAATACCCAAGTGAGAATTGACGCAATTTTAAATAGGAAGCATCATAAGTATTGTTTTCCTCATGGTTTCTATCGTAAAATTGTCTGTAATAACTTTCCGCCGAAACAGCAGTTGTATTGGGAACATATACAGGATTTTCAGCAGTTCCTGTATTGAAAACACCTAGTGGAACGATGCCTTCTTCAGGACGGAATGATGTTTCCTCCAATTGACCACCAACAGTCGCCAAGGCTCGTGTGCGTGATACAAATTCGCCACCTTGTCGCCAATCGAACAAAAAGCTCAAATTCCATTTTTTATAATTGAAACTATTGTTCCATCCCAACATAAAATCTGGATTGTAGTTGCCTATTTTTCGCAGTGTATTATCCGCAATATAACGTCCGTTGGCATCTAGAATGAAATCACCATTTTCATTTCTCGTATATCCTGTTCCGTAAATATCTCCTAGGCGTCCATCTTCTTCCACTTGAAACCAAACCGTTTGATTGGCACTATCATAAATTCGACTGTAGGCGAGTGTCAATCGTCCATCGGCTTGAGGTAATTCTTTTATAGTGGAACGGTTGGTGCTAAAATTGAAGGTGCTGTTCCATTTAAAATTGAAATTTCTAATAGGAATAATCCCTAAAATAGCTTCTACACCTTGTGTATTGACTTTACCACCATTAACCACTTGTCGATTGTAACCAGAAGAAATGGCAATGGGCAATGAAATAATTTGATCTTTTGTATTGGCAATATAATAAGTGACATCTAAATTCAGTCGGTCTTTAAAGAATCGGACATCGGCACCAAATTCATAAGACGTGGTTTGCTCAGGTTTTAATTTGGCATTTGGGATAAAATTCTGATTGCTAAATGTTGGTTGACCATTAAAGGTGGTCTGCGAAATAAATGCTCCAGATGTTTGGTATGGCGCTGTATCATTTCCCACTTGTGCCACACTTGCCCTTAATTGCGCAAATGAAAAAACGTCAGGAAGTTCGGTAACATTTGACAAGATAAAACTTGTTGAAACTGAAGGGTAAAAGAATGACGTGCCGTCTACAGAAAACGGTGTTGCCAAGGCACTCGACCAATCATTTCGTCCCGTGATATCCAAATACAGAAAGTCTTTAAAACCGAATTTGGCAATGCCATAAAAGGAATTGATGCGCTTTTGAGATTCGAATTGAAAGACGTCAATTGGTGATGCGGCATTATTCAAATTATAAATTCCGGGCTGTGCCAGGCTATTTGTTTGCGATTGTTTTGTGGATGCGGTTTGATCCAATCGGTTGCCACCAAGAGAGATATCGAAAGAAAAATCACTAAAAAGACTATTATAATTGATAAGAATATCAGTGTTAACTTCGCGATAAAAGACATCGTGTTCTGCATACGCACCATTTTTAAAACGATTGCTGCTATAGGCACGACGGAATTGTCGTTTTTCACTTGAATAATCCATTCCTGAACGTAAACTGATGCTGAAACGTTCAGTAAAATTTTGTTTAATGGCGATGTTTCCAAAAACACGGTCACGTTCAAAGGCGTTGCGATTTTCCAACAATGTAAAATATGGATTGTCAAAAAAGGTATAATTGAAAGAATACTGTTGCGCATTTTCCAAACCTGGTTGCCAGTAGTTTTTCATATTTGCAATATTCAAAGAACGAGGTCCCCAAGCTACCAAGGCATAATTGACATTTTCACTTCCATAACCGTTTGACGGACGATTGTCACTTGAAGAATTTATATAACTAATTGCAGAATTGATTTCAGTTTTTGCAGAGGGCTTAAAACTTAATTTCGCACTTGCAGTCTGACGGTCTAAATTTACACCAGGAATGATGGATTCACTGCGCAAATCAGTAAATGATAAACGGTAATTGCCTGTATCAAAACTGTTGGAAACTGCAATGTTAGTAATGGTCGTGATGCCCGTTTGGTAAAAATCTTTGAGATTATCAGGATGAGACACAAAAGGCGTTGCAGTAATTGGCACCCCACTATATAATGAGGTATCAGCACCACGAACTATCGTGCCATCTGGCAACACTACCGGACTGTCATATTGCGGTATGAGCACCCCAGAATCTAAACGAGGGCCCCAAGAATAGCTGATCAAATCATTGGTACCACCGCCAAGTCCGTCTACATATTCAAACTGTCCTGAATTTCCTTGCCCATATTGATTTTGAAATTTAGGAAGCCTAAAGGCACTATCGACAAATAGGGATGAATTAAAACTAATGCCTAGGCCTTTAGATTTGCTGCCATCTTTCGTTTTAATTACAATGACGCCGTTTGAAGCCCGTGTACCATAAAGTGCCGCTGCGCTAGGACCTTTTAAAACGGTTACAGATGCAATGTCATCTGGATTAACTTCCATGGCGCCATTTCCAAAATCAATTTCCTGAAATCCGGCTGCAGCTTCATTGGTGACATTAAAGACGGTTTCGTTATTTATTGGAATACCATCGACCACAAAAAGTGGATTATTATTCGAAAAAGAAGCTTCACCTCGGATGGTTATTTTTGATGACGAGCCAACCCCTGTGGCACCTTGTGTTATTGTAACACCTGCCAGTTTTCCAGCTAAATTGTCCAAAAAATTAACTGTTTTAACTTCAGCTACATCTTTTGATTGTATGGATTGTACGGTATAGCCCAATTCTTTGGTTTCCCGTTCAAGACCCAAAGCAGTGACAACTATTTCATTCAAATTGGTCAATGATTCCGTCATGACTACATTTAAGACTGTTCTATTGCCAACAGTTATGGTTTGTGTTTCAAATCCGATAAATGAGAATTTGAGTTGATCTTCATTTGACGTGACTACAATGGTATAATTGCCATTGTCGTCAGAATTTGTAGATGTTCCATTGGAGGAAATTATGGTAACATAAGGCAATGGTTCGCCATTTTCAGAACTTGTTATCGTTCCTGTAACTGTAGATTGTGCAACGCTAAAACATGAAAATAGCAGCAGCACACCAACATATAGTTGCTTCATAAAATTTAATTTATTGGTTAATAAGTGTTTGGTTTGAAGATGACTTCAAGGATTGAGAAGAGACAGCAGCTTCTACTTTCTCAAAAGTTGTTAAGCACGAATTAAATGGGGAGAACCCTTGTTGAAATAAGAATTTTGAAAGGAAGATGTATAGCTAAATTGATAAGAATGGTCTATTTGATTAGCTTCTAAAATGACTTCAAGAAGTGCGATTTTTAAACTTGAAGGAATGTATTTTTTACTCTCAAGAATAAATTTGATATCAGAAACAGTGTCGATATCCGATAAAGCTTCAAGTTTGAATACTCGGATATTATTAGCTTCAATTAGGCGATAAAAGCTATGCGACAATCGTGAAGTTTGCCAAGGTAATTTTAAAAAAGTTTCTGCACTGAAATGCGATTTTTTCAATCCCATCAAGTAAAACCCGCCATCCAAAGAAGGTCCCAATACAATGTCATGGTTTTTTAATTCCTTCGCTGCCTGAATGATTTGGCCGGATCTTAAATGCGGTGTATCGTTTCCAATTGAAATGACCGAGTCAAATCCCTTATCATAAATCGATTGAATGGCATTTGTGAATCGTTCAGCAAAGGTAGCTCCAATTTGCTCATTTTCAGAAATATGGAAATATGGAAGACCCGTTGCTTTGACTTTTTTAAGCGTTTGGCAATTTAGTTCATCAAACAGAAGTTGTGATGACTTGAATTGTTTTGCAAACGCCTCCTGTTGTCCGGAGTTTGCAAAGATTAATATGGCGGTTTTGTTATTCAAAAGTGGGTTTTTTAGCCACGAATTCACGAATCGTTTTTTATTTCTTTTCCCCTCTGGGGAAATGTCCGAAGGACAAAGAAGCTTATGTAACACTTCCCTGGCAACTGCTTCCAGCCCCTGCGGTACACCCATAACAATGTTGCGAGATCATAATCGTTCTGCCATCTAAAAGCTCTTCGTTGTATTCTGAAATATGTTTCACATTACTGTTCACTGGCAAATTCAACATTTGGTTAAAATCGCAGTCATATAAATACCCATCCCAACTTATGGATAAGGTATTTGTGCACATCACGTTTTTTACCGCGGCTGGATTGTAGGCTTCCACTAAGGAGTACATATAGTCTTCATAGTTTTCTGAAGCGATCAAATAATCTAAAAAGCGAGCTATAGGTAAATTCGTAATCGCAAAAAGATTATGGAAATGAATATCAAAATCTTCCTTTAATGCTTTCTTGAAATCTTTCTCCATGCTGGCTTGATTTCCGGGTAAAAATGCACCTGAAGGATTGTAAACCAAATCCAAGCGTAAGTCACTATCTGGCAAGCCATAACCCACAGCATTCAATTCTTGCAAAGCTTTTATAGATTTATCAAAAACACCGTCGCCACGTTGCTTGTCAGTTTTTCCTTTGGTCCAATGTGGCATTGAAGAAATCACATGAACGTTGTGCTGCTTGAAAAATTCAGGCAGATCATAATACTTTTTATTGGCCCTTATGATGGTGAGATTGGACCGCACGATAAAATCCTTTATCCCAGCTTTTGAAGCTTCATCCACAAACCATCTGAAATCAGGATTCATCTCAGGTGCGCCTCCAGTTAAGTCTAACGTGTGTGCTCCCGTATTTTTAATGACTTCCAAACATTGTTTCATCGTTTCTCGGGTCATGATTTCCTTGCGATCAGGTCCTGCATCTACATGGCAATGCTCACACACCTGATTGCACATATAGCCAACGTTGATTTGTAAAATCTCAAGTTTTTTCGCCTTCAACGGAAACTGCCCAGTCTCGGCAATCTTATCCTTGAATTTTGGTAAATCGCCATTCTGGAAGATACCGTTCGATAAAATTTCGAGCTGTCTGTTGCTGTTTGCTAAGTCGCTTTTTCGCTTATGTAAGGATTTAATCATATT
>JBBSOJ010000116.1:0-9657 GCA_038259855.1 Flavobacteriales bacterium | reverse complement strand
TTCAGGAATGGCTTATGTATTGGTACAGCATCTGGATCCAACACACGAAAGTATGTTGCCGGAGATTTTACAACGGGTCACAAAAATTCCCGTGCATGAGATTACTGACGATATCCACCTCGCACCCGACCATATCTACATTATACCTTCAAACAAAATTTTAACATCAACCGACGGGGTGCTACAACTCTCGCCGCGCGATAAAAAAATTCTAAATCTTTCCATTGATATTTTCTTCACAACGCTGGCCGAAGTGCATAAAGAATTTGCCGTAGGTGTGATATTATCAGGCACAGGTAAAGATGGAACAAAAGGCTTGAGAGCCATCAAGGACTATGGAGGTATTAGCATTGCGCAAGACATGGCATCGGCAGCCTATGATGGTATGCCGGAAAGTGCCATCAATGCAGGAGTGGTCGATTTCATTTTAGCGCCCGAAAAAATTCCCGAGCAGCTTTTGCAAATCAGCAGAATAGATAAAATAAGTCCTGTTTACAAAAAAGAAAAACAACCGACCAAAGACGAAGGAGATATTTTCAAACAAATCCTTTCGCAACTTCGACAGCGCAGTGGCGTTGATTTTACCCATTATAAAGATCCGACCTTACGCAGGCGCATCGCAAGGCGGATTGCCATTGTCAAAAAGAAAAATCTCACCAACTATTTAAAATTTTTGCGAACTGATATAGCCGAACAGGATGCGCTATTTCAGGATATGCTCATTCCGGTCACATCTTTTTTCCGAGACCCCAAAACGTTTCAGGCATTAACGGAAAACGTTTTTCCTTCCATCCTGGAACATAAAAAACCAGATGCGCCTATTCGTATATGGATTGCCGGTTGCTCCACAGGCGAAGAAGTCTATTCAATTGCCATCTGCTTGCAGGAATTTTTGGGAGCAAATTCCGATAGCTATCGGGACCGAGCAAAAATCCAAATCTTCGCTTCCGATATTTCTGAGAAAGCAATTAAGAAATCACGCTCAGGATTTTACACGGAAACCGAGGTGGAAATGCTTTCTGCACCACAGATCGAAACGTATTTTACAAAAAACAATGGTGGTTACGAGGTGAACAAAGGCATCCGTGATATGTGCGTATTTGCCCCGCACAATTTTTTAAGAGACCCTCCATTTGCAAAAATGGATTTGATCAGTTGCCGCAATGTGTTGATTTACATGGACACGTTTTTGCAGCAGAAAGCATTCGCCACGTTTCATTACGCATTGAAAGATACCGGATTTCTGCTCCTCGGTAAATCCGAATCCATTGGCGCGTCATCCGATTTGTTTGTACAAGTGGAAAAGAAAGAGAAAATTTATTCGCGCAAGCAAGTTCAAGGCAGGTTCAGGCATATTGCCACTGTACTAAAAGAAGAAGCATCGGTCAAGAAAACTAAAGCCGTAGCCAAACCTGAAGCTACGCAAACCGATTTCAAAAAAAGTGCAGAGGCCATCATGATTTCCAAAGCACCTGCAAGCGTCGTGGTGAATGAGCAAATGGACATCGTGCACATTCACGGCGATCTCACACCATTTCTTAAGGCACCGCAGGGAAAACCCACTCACAATCTTCTGAGTATGGCACGCGATGGTTTGACCTTTGAATTGCGAAACGCCATTCACAAAGCCTCAAAGGATAAAATAGAGGTCCTTACAGAAAATATTCCTTTAAAAATATATGCTCCCATCAATAATTCCGATAGCGATCAGGATGAGCGAGGGAAACAGACTTTGGTGGCAATGGAGATTATTCCGATTACCGATACCGTTGAACGGCATTACTTAATTCGGTTTGAGAAAATAATAATTCCGAAAGCCAAGGATGGAAAATCAGCTCCATCAGGAAAAACAAAAGCAGGCGAAGTAGAAAAGCGAAACGAGCAATTAGAAAAAGAATTGGCTTACAACCGTGAAGATATGCGCTCCATCACCGAAGACATGGAAGCCGCTAATGAAGAACTGCAAAGCGCCAATGAAGAATTGCAGAGCAGTAATGAGGAGATGCAAAGTTTGAATGAAGAACTAGAAACCTCCAAAGAGGAACTGCAATCCACCAACGAAGAACTCATCATCGTAAATCAGGAATTGTTTGAAAAGCAGGAACAACTCAGTGCAGCCCGTCTGTATTCCGAAAGCATCGTTAGCACCATTCGCCATCCGCTCATTGTTCTTGATAAATCCCTTTGCATAAAAACAGCCAATGCTGCCTTTTACAAAAAATTTAATGTGGATGAAAAGGAAACAGAAAATAAATGGTTTTATGAAATACAGCACCATCAGTTTGATGATGATAAACTTCGCTCGTTACTCATAAAGGTGCTTTCTCGCAAAGACCATATTGATGACTTTGAGATCACTCTTAAATTTCCTGAAATAGGTGAGCGTACCCTGTTGATGAATGCACGGCAGATTAAAAACGAAAAAACAGAAGAGCAATTAATATTGCTTGCAATTGAAGATGTTACCGAAAGAAAACTGGTGGAACAAAAACTAAAAACATTTTCCGAAGAATTAGAAAAGAAAGTGAAAGAAAGAACTGCTGCATTGAAAGAATCAAACGAAGAACTAAAGCAGACCAATACGCAGTTAGACCAGTTTGCCCATGTGGCCAGCCACGATTTGCAAGAGCCATTACGTAAAATTTTAACCTTTTCAAAGCGCTTACAGGACGAATATCAAGAGGAGTTGGCCACAGGTGCAAAAACCTATCTCAATAAAATTGAAGACGCATCCAACCGCATGAAGATATTGATTCAGGACCTGCTCAATTATTCGCGTTTGCTTGAGCACGAAAAATTATTTGAGCCAACTGATTTGAACGAAACACTAAAAAACATTTTAAACGATTTTGAATTACTGGTTGACGAAAAGAAAGCACAAATAAAATTTGATAAACTCCCTAGTATTGAAGCAGTCCCTTTGCAGATGAACCAGCTTTTTTACAACCTCATCAGCAACGCACTAAAATTTTCAAGGGAAGAGGTGCCTCCAGTCATGACCATCACCTCGCGCACGCTTTCAGAAAAACAAATTAAAAAATATCCTTCCTTAAATCCGTCAAGTTCTTATTTAGAAATTATTTTCAGAGACAACGGCATCGGCTTTGAGCAAAAATATTCTGAAAAAATATTCACCATATTCCAGCGTCTGCACAGCAGAGACACTTTTATCGGCACAGGCATTGGCTTAGCACTCACCAAAAAAATTACTGAAAATCACCATGGCGTAACATTTGCAGAAGGAAAAGAAAATAAAGGGGCAACGTTTCATGTCATACTTCCGTTGAAACAATCACAATAATCAACCCAACCAATGACTATGCAACAACAAATTTTTATGATTATAGACGATGATGCAGATGACCGATTCTTCTTTAAAGATGCAGTCACGAGACTGCCCAGTTCCGTAAAATTTATGGAGGCAAATGGCTGTGAAGAAGCGCTTGAGCTATTGAGCACAGCCGAAGCATTGCCCCATTTTATTTTCCTCGACATCAACATGCCCCGCCTTGATGGACGCGACTGTTTGAAGCTATTAAAAAGAGATGCGAAACTCAAACATATTCCTGTGATTATGTATTCCACTTCTTTTTGCGAGGATAGCATTAATGAATTTCACACTCTGGGAGCTTCAACCTATCTCAAAAAACCAACGGATATGAATCAACTTCCCGAACAAATTTTTGAAGTGATCAAAGACCTATAAAAAGATCACCATAACAGCAAGTTTTTTATTTTGATATTTGGTGCTATTCAATTGGTTTTTCTATTTTCTTAATTTTCCACACAGAAGATGATTTAATAATATGAAATTAAGTTTGATGAATTTACAGCACGATGTGAAGCATAAAAAAAACAGACTTATGTCTGCTTTTTATGACGGATTCAAATATAGATATGGACTTTCAAACTAAACAACCTTTTGGAAAATAGATGATCGCTAATTTTTAAGTTCCAAGATTTTTGTGTGACTTATTATAATTGCGCATAAAAAAGAACGGTATTTTATGGTACTGTCGATACGGTCCTTTTTTAACTCCCGCACATCTTAAATCAATTAGGCAATTTCAATAACGTCTTTGTGAATGTTATTCAAAATACCTATCACTTGATCTCTGGTTTTGCCCAACCGTTTTTCTATTCTTTTAAATAACTCTCCCTCTTTACCTGTTTCAAATTTCACATCTTCACTTGAAAGTGTAGGATATTTTGTTCTTAACGCACTTGATTGCTTATCCCAATCATCTTTTATTTTGAAAGATTCCGTTGTTTGTCTCTCATTTACTTTATTTTTTAGGACCATTTTAAGATGTGTTAACCAGTACTTAATTGCACTTCTATAAAGATCAGAATTTCAATTTTTATATGTTATAAAAGTGAGATTAAAGATTACAAGTGTTACAGATTCTCGAGATTACATTTTCTCTTTTCACCAATTAACTTATAATAAGTAGGGGTATGACCTGTGACTTTTTTAAACTGACTAGATAAGTGGGCCACACTGCTATAATGTAGAATATGAGCTATTTCAGTAAGATTCAATTCATCATAAAGGATTAACTCTTTAGCCCTTTCTATTTTATGCTTGATGATAAAGTCTTGTATAGTGTCGCCTTGGACTTCAGAAAATAAAACTGAAAGATACTTATAATCATAGCCCAACATTTCACTTATATATACCGAATAATTGACTTTAGGCACTTCATCTGAAAAATGAACCATCACAATAATCAGATTTTTTATTTTATCTACAAGAATGCTTTTTTTGTCGTCCAATAATTCAAGACCAGATACCGCTAAATTAACTCTCAGTTGTTGCTTCAGTTCATCAGTAATTCCTTCTTTGATATCGATAACACCAAGATCTATTTGAGTATAGTCTAATTCCAGTTTTTCCAATTCGTACTTCACCATAAGTTTGCACCTTAAGCTTACCATGTATTTAATGTATAACTTCATTTATGTAGAATTAGTAAAGGCCATTTATAATGTTAAAATCGAATGATCGAATTAATATGATAATGAAAGAAAGTTTTTATAAACAAGAATCTGTCAATTGGTCTGGTTCAAGTCCAATCATCGTGGTCAAAGTAATGATAATTAAAACAAAAAAAGCGGAAATCCAGTTCAGTTTTTTGATATTTCCTAACATTTTAAATTCTGTCCCTAATAAAATAGTTATTTATACAAAATGTACAAATCTGAATAATCTTTAAATGAATTTGGAGAACCTTTCTATTCAATTAAAGATGGATTGAATATGTTTTTTGGGAAATTACGAAATCTATGCAACTTATTGAACCATTTGTATAATAGCTTTTTTCGATAAACGGTTAATCTTTACAACATAGTTTTTTTAGGAGGAATTCTTGTGTAAGACTTTATATAAATTTTTTTGTCATGAACCTTAAACAATTTTTAAATGGAAAACCGATTAGTGAAGACCATAAAACTATTTTATTGGACAAGAATGTAATTCCAAAATCTATTAGTACCACACTACAATTTGATAAAGAACGCCAGTCAGTTATACTGCAGAGTATTGGTGATGCTGTAATTGCCACAGATACAGAGGGGGATATCGTACTTATGAATTCTGTTGCGGAGAAACTGACTGGATGGAATTTTGAAGATGCAGAAAACAAACCCATGTCTGAGGTGTTTCATATTGTGGATAATCTAACCAGGGAGAAAGGAGATAATCTTGTTGAAACAGTACTTAGAACGGGAAAATCTTTAAAATTAGACCCGAACACAGTGTTAATTTCGCGCGATAAAAAAACAGAATATTCGATAAACGATAGTTGTGCACCTATTCTCGATGCAAATGGAAATATATTAGGAGTAGTTCTTGTTTTTAGAGATGTTACAAAACAAAAGCAAGAGGAAGCCCTCAAAGAAAAAATTACGGCAGATTTAGTTCAGCGCAATAAAGACCACCAGCACTTTTCTAACATCATTTCTCATGACTTGAGATCACCTGTTGCAAATATCATTAGTTTAACCGCATTAGTTAATGATAAAGATCTTGAAGAAGACGAAAGAGAATTTATCATTAAGTCTTTAATTGCATCTGCAGAAAAATTAGATGAAGTAATTATTGATTTGAATGTTATCTTAAGTACAGGAAAACAATTAGACGATAAAAAAGAGGATATATATATATCAGAAATTGTCAAAGAAGTTCAAGATAGTATCGCAAATATTATCGAAATTGAACAGGCACATTTTGAATTAGACTTTAGTCAAGTGGATAAAATGTCCACGATTAAAAGTTATTTGTACAGCATTTTCTATAATCTCATATCAAACAGTATAAAATACAGGAGGAAGGATGTGCCTTTAGAAATTATAGTTAAAAGTGAATTGGTCAAAGGAAAAATTTTACTCACATTTAAGGATAATGGGTTGGGAGTTGATCTTAATAAAAATGGTGTTGACATGTTCGGACTCTACAAACGCTTTCATACCGACCAGGCAGAAGGGAAAGGGATGGGACTCTATTTGGCGAAAATGCAAGTGGAAAAATTAGGTGGAACAATAAGTGTGAAGAGTGAAGTAAATAAAGGAACAGAATTTATCATAGTGTTAAATCCATAACGTTTAATTCAAACGAAACATTCATTTTAGAAAGTTTTAGACATAAAAAGTCACTGAATGGGACCTAGAGTTTTGGAATACGCAAAAAACTATTTGGATTCTGGAAATGCAAGTGGCCCAATCAAATCTTTTTTCATCAACATTCGGAATTATTCATTTTGTACCATTTTGAGGCTGACAGAATGCGGCTGAACTGTGTGATTGGTTGAATGATCTTTTGTGTAATTGGCTCAAAGGTCAAATACTTGAATTTTTTTTATTGCCGTTTTAAGCGGGTTAGTTCTATGGGCGTTGGAAACGCCACTGATAATAACTTCAGCATTGATCACTGTCATTCCTAATTTCGGTCATATAATAGCTCTAATCCCCGCCGTTCTTCTGTGACTACACAAGAGACACAAACAGCTTTATTAGTTATAGGGCTTTACTCTTTTATTCAAAATGTTCAAGGTACCGTAACTCAACCATTGATTCAGAAAAAAACGACAGCGTGCCAACAGGATTACTAGCTTTCAGTTTCAAATATAAATGGGTGTTATAGCAGGTCTTTAGGGGGAGTTCTTTTAGCTACTCCACTGATAGTAATCATTATGACTTTGGTTAATAAACTTTATGGTGAAAGACAGTCAAGTAATAAAACATCCAAGATAGAATGATCAATAAAATAGTTGTAGTGGGATTTCGATCCTAAAGTATTTAGTCTCCATTTAATGATACACGAAAAATAATAATAGTAAATTTTTAAGATATAAAAATCTTCTATATTACATTTACAAGAATCCCACTCAGCCCATTCCACAAAAGCTCCATTACGGGCAAAGTGCTTCATTAAAAAGTCTTGGACCATCTCCAAAGTTTCCTATTTCCATTCCACTTGCCCGCCATTCCCGATAAAAAACGGGAAGCGTGCAAACTCTTCTTCAACTTAACTCATGTCAAGCATTACAATCTCCAACTTTGAAGCCATCTATGCTCTAAATTTTACTTATCAAGAGAAATCCGTTCTCATAAAGTAATTAAAATGCTTGTTGATTTGCATTGTTATTAAAAGTTTGTCTCTATAAAATAGGAAGATTGGTTTGTGCCATGCTAGTTAGATGTGCGTTGTATTTTCTTCTTTCGGTTCAATATGAATGAGCACATGTCCTAAATTCGGTATTTCTTGACGTAAATAGTCCTTTAATTTATGTGAAATATCATGCCCGGCTGTTACCGAAATCTCGCCTTTAACAATGGCGTGTAAATCCACATTAAATTTCATCCCGGTTTTTCGGATAAAACATTTCTCCGTACCTAAAACACCTTTTACTTCCATAGATTTTGATCTAATTTCGATGATCAGATCATCATAAAGCTGTTCATCCATAACCTCACCTAAGGCTGGTCTTAAAATCAAATAGCTATTGAACAAGATAAAAGCCGAAGCAAATAAGGCTGCCCAATCATCTGCGTTTTCATAACCCTTTCCGAATATGATGGCTATGGAGATTCCAATAAATGCCATGACCGAAGTTATCGCGTCACTCCGATGATGCCAGGCGTCTGCTTTAAGTGAAGAACTATTTGTTTGCTTACTTTTCTTAATAACAATTTGAAATGAGATTTCTTTCCAAATAATGATGAGGCCTAGTATAATCAAAGTCCAAGATTCTGGGGTCTCGTGAGGGGTTTGAATATTCTGAATGCTGGTATAAGCAATAATTGTAGCAGAAACCACAAGAAAAGCGACTACAGCGAATGTAATTAATGGTTCAATTTTTCCGTGTCCGTAAGGGTGATTTTCATCTGCTGGACGTTTTGCATACTTAAAACCTAGCAATACTAAAAGCGAAGCGAAAATGTCCGTTGTCGATTCAATGGCATCGGCGATTAAGGCATAAGAATTACCAAAAACACCCGCAAGACCTTTTATTAAGGCTAAAACAGTATTCCCAATGATACTGAAGTAAGTAGTTCGTATGGCGGTTTGTTCGTTGTTCATTCGCGTTTAATATTGCCCAATTTTTATTTGTGTTGGATATTTAGCGTGTTATAACAGACACAAATTCAATAGAGAAAATAGATTTAGATGGTTCTGAAAATTTTTCAAGAGTGCCCAACCCAACTATAGTTTGCGTTGGTTATTTGGAACTAAGGGACATCTTTAATCCTGACGAAAGATAAATATATAATCTCGAGGGCACAAGTCGTTTTTGAATAAGTATAACGGCTTAAGCCAATATTAAATCTCAGCAAATATTATTATGATCCATTCTGTTGTTTTTAATATTGGTTAACGGTGGGTATCAACCAAAAAGCATATTTGGATTATTGCCTAAAAGAGTAATGGTGTTTTCTCTTAATTTACTATTTTAAAAAGACTAACTTGAAAGTGTAAGAATTTTAAGCATAAATTGTTGAGAGTAAACATTTCTATTGATTTATAAGATTTAGCAAAGAATACCACTCAGCCCATTGCCGCTCCATTCCGCAAAAGCTCCATTACGGGTAAAGCGCTTCATTAAAAAGTCTTGGACCCAACTCCAAAGTCTACGATTTCCATTCCACTTGCCCGCTCATTCCCGAAAAACGTCGGGAAGCGGTCAAACTCCATTCCATTCTCCGACTTTGAAGTAGCGTCCGCTTAGCCTCGGCTAAACGATAACAATTCGTTAGTATAAAACGGGAAGCACATTCCCCTGCATTCCGCTAAAAACTCCATTTCGGGAAAAGAGCTTCCCTAAAAAAGTCTTGGACACAATTCCCGATTTTAGCTTTCCATTCCGTTAACCCTTCCCGCTATGCTGGGAAGGAACACTTCATTTCTTATCTAAAATTGGAAATAGCGTCCGCCAAATCGGTATTCCATTTAGGGATTTGATGCCGCTTCCTATGTTTTTATGATTCCCAAAAGCCTTTAGACTTACATCCCCACCCGCACTGGCAAACTTTTTTTTGACAGCAAAATACCAACATTTGGAACTTGACCGGACTGCATAAATCAGGCTAGTGCCTCGCTCTTTTTTATAAGTCCTCAACAATTCCAAATATTGAAAATGTATTAGCAACAAAAAAAGG
>JBBSOJ010000115.1:0-9678 GCA_038259855.1 Flavobacteriales bacterium | reverse complement strand
TTATGGCATGCAAATGGCGCGAGCGACCTACCAAGGTGTTAAGAAATTTGCATATCCAAAGAGGCCATTCGTAATTACCAGAGCCGCTTATTCAGGAACGCAACGGTACTGTTCAACTTGGACAGGCGATAACGTGGCCACGTGGGAACATTTATGGATTGCCAATGTACAGGCCCAGCGTATGGCGATGTCTGGCTTTTCATTTGCTGGTAGTGATATTGGTGGATTTGCTGAACAGCCACAGGGTGAATTATTTACCCGATGGATTCAGTTAGGTGTTTTTCATCCGTTCTGCCGCGTGCATTCTTCAGGAGATCACGGTAATCAAGAACCATGGGCCTTTGACGAAGACGTCACCAACATTGTTAGAAAATTTATTGAATTACGATATCAACTCTTACCTTATTTGTATACCAGTTTTTGGAAATATGTTGAAGAAGGGATGCCAATGTTAAAATCATTGGTGCTTTACGATCAAGAAGATGTACATACACATTATAGATCGGATGAGTTCATTTTTGGGGAACAGATTCTGATATGTCCAATTTTAGAGCCAAATGCAAAAGGGCGACGTATGTTTTTTCCAAGAGGAAAATGGGTTAATTATTGGACCGATAAAGTCGTTAATGGTGGCCGTGAAGCGTGGGTAGATGCAGATATTGACAGCATTCCGATGTTTATAAAAGAGGGCGCTATTATTCCAAAATTTCCTATTCAACAATATGTCGGCGAAAAAGAAATTGATGAAGTGGTGTTGGAAGTTTATTACACCGAAGGAAAGGAAGAATCAACCTTATTCGATGATGCTCATGATGGTTATGATTATACGAAAGGACGCTACAGTTTGAGAACATTTAAACTCAATGGGAAAACCAACGAACTGATTATTCAGCAACATAAGGAAGGGAAGTATATGACTAAATACAGCACCTTTAAATTGAATTTTCACAATGTTCCATTTAAAGTAGAATCGGTTCAGATTGATAATGTTGAAATTCCTTTAAGCGAAATAAAATACAATGGCGAAAACAGCATGATCATCGACAAGAATTTTTCTGTAGTTCATTTAATCGGTAAAAAGAAGGAAAAGTAATTTCAAATGTGTCTATTATAATCCCAAACGGATTATTAACAGAGTTATTGATGTCGTAGATTTACCATCATTAACTTAAATACGATTTCTATGACTTATAAAACTCAATTAGTGACATTAGTAACAATGGTATTGTTTCTATCTTGTAAAACAAATCCTTTTACAGGTCAGAAAACTTTGGCATTGGTTTCCAATGACGAAATTTTCCCCACAGCTTTTGCTCAATACGGACAATTCTTAAATGATAATAAAGTAGTTACGGGTACATCTGAAGCTAACATGGTCAAAAATGTTGGACAGAAAATTGCTGTTGCGGCAGAGCGTTGGTTGAATGCCAATGGTTACCAAGGTTATTTAAATGATTATAAATGGGAATACAATCTTGTTAACGATCCAACAGTGAACGCTTGGTGTATGCCTGGTGGAAAAATTGTTTTCTACACAGGAATCTTACCTATTGCGGATGGTGAAGCAGGCATAGCAGCCATTATGGGCCATGAGGTTGCACACGCGCTGGCAAATCATGGACAGCAGCGTATGAGCGCAGGCATGCTTCAACAGTACGGTGCCGTTGCTGGGAATATAGCTATTAAGGATCAACAAACTTTGAACATATTTAATCAAGCCTATGGTGTAGGAACACAAGTAGGAGTGATGCTACCATTTAGTAGAAGCCATGAATCACAAGCGGATGAAATCGGATTGATATTAATGGCAATTGCCGGTTATGACCCTATCGAAGGTGCTGATCTATGGAGACGAATGGATGCCAATAGTGGTGGGCAAGCACCAGCTGAATTTATGAGTACACACCCAAGCAATGCATCTCGTATTGCAAATATTGAAGCATTGGCGCCACAAGCACGTGAAGAAGCCAAAAAATTTGGTGTCACATCATTTAAACGTTAATTACTCTTTTTTCTAAAATATTTATCTACTTTAGAACAGCACTTGACATTTGATGTTGAGTGCGGTTTTTATTTGAAACCTATTTCAAATGGTTCAATTTAAAAGATAAAGCGAGATAAAAATACCGATGGCAGAACTTAAAAAAGGGAGTAAAAAATTGCTCAATGCGTGGGCCTTTTATGATTGGGCAAATTCCGTATATACACTGACCATTGCGTCGTCCATTTTTCCAATTTTCTATTCTGCACTATTTGCTGGTAAGCTTGAAAAGGTGGTCCCGGCTTTTGGGTTCGAATTTAAGAGTACTGCACTGATAACATTCGTAACCGCCTTTACATTTTTAGTAGTATCCATAACATCTCCATTGCTGTCTGGAATAGCCGATTATGTAGGTAACAAGAAGAATTTCATGAAGTTTTTTTGTTACGTGGGGGGATTGGGATGTATCGGTTTATACTGGTTTAGCCTTGACAGGATCTATTTGAGTCTGCTTTTCTATTTTATGGGACTGATAGGCTATTGGGGAAGTCTTGTTTTCTATAATTCTTATTTACCAGACATCGCTTATGAGGAACAGCAAGACGGTATAAGTGCCAAGGGATTTTCGATGGGCTATATAGGAAGCGTGCTTCTATTGGTTTTCAATCTGGTCATGGTTTTGTATCCACAATTTTTTGGTTTCGATATTAGTATTTCTGACGCTGTCATTGCTACTGGAAATGAAGCCGACATAGCAACGGCCCTTAAGGAAGCGAAGGATATGGCATCAGTTGAAGCGATGAAAATATCATTTATAACAGTAGGTATCTGGTGGATCTTGTTTAGTCAGTATACATTTTATTGGTTGCCTAAAGGAACTTCAAAGGGACAAAAAGTTACCAAAGACGTCGTTTTTAATGGTTTTAAAGAGTTGAAACTGGTGTGGAGACAACTCACTAATAATTTGAGATTAAAGCGCTATTTAACCGCTTTCTTTGTATTTAGTATGGCTGTACAGACCATTATGTTGGTCGCGGTTTATTTTGGAGAAGAAGAAATCGCATGGGCTGATGGTGATGAGAAAACAATGGGGCTCATCATAAGCATATTGATCATTCAAATTTTAGCTATTGTTGGTGCTGTACTGACGTCTAAAGCCTCCGCCAAATTTGGTAATATCAAAACATTGATAGTCGTCAATTTTGTTTGGATGGGACTCTGTTTCTATGCTTATTTTATGATCACGCCATTTGACTTTTATCTTGCCGCAGGATTTGTTGGTTTTGTGATGGGAGGCATACAAGCGTTGGCTAGATCAACCTATTCAAAATTTTTGCCCGAAACCAAAGACACAACATCCTATTTTAGTTTTTATGATGTCGCTGAAAAAATTGGGATCGTTATCGGTATGGTTATTTTTGCAACGATTGATCAGGTGACAGGTAGCATGCGGAATGCTATATTATTTCTATTTATTTTCTTTTTAATAGGGATCGTTTTATTATTTAGAGTGCCGACGGAAAATGTAAAAGAAATTTAATTCTTATGTTTGTCATTCACGACATCATCTAAACAATCACATTTAATAGTATTTACATGAAACATTTAAGAATTTTCGCAACCGTCTTTATCCTTACATTTTTCTACAATTGCGATAACGAGCCTATTGATCCGGCCATACAAATCGTTCCTGAATTTTCTTGTGAAGATGCCGTGTTGGCTACGGCCGTTGCCACAAATAATTTTTCTAGTGCTACCCAAGAAAATTTTACAGCGTTGTGTAATCAGTTATCATCAGCATTGGAGGCACAGATTTCAGTATGTGGAGATCCAAACGGCAGTCTTCAACTGACAATTAATGCTTTGGATTGCAACGCAAACACTACAGACCCTTGTGAGGTTGCAAGTAATGTCCTGGAATTAGCAGAAATAGGGTTCAATGATGCTGATGGAAGTACCTATTCACAAAAGTGCAACGATTATAAGACTGCATTACAGTTACAGATCTCCGCTTGTGGTGATGAGGATGGCAGTATCCAGAATATTATAGACGCCCTAGGAACTTGTGTACAATCTGGTGGCGGATCTACTGACAGTTATGCACTCATGACCGCCAATTTGATAGGAGAGCCCTACAACAATTTAGTGCCTTTCTTTTACCCATTAACCGATGCAACGAGCACGGTCACGTTTACACAAGATTCTACCACTGAAGTATTCTTAAAGATTCAGGGAAACAGTAACAGAACAGAAGTAACGGTTTTTTCAAAAGAAATCAATCTATATATTCCCGAATCACTATGGGCTGTTGGTACCTATGGCATGGATAACGATCCATTTGATGATGATATGAACCCAACGGCACATTACGATATGATTTATAACAATGGCGATGGAACGTCCCAAACGTATGAGCCAGATAACGGTGGCAGCATCACTATTACTGAAATTGATCTGCAACAACGCTTTATAAAAGGAACATTCGAGTTTATCTTTACAAGATCGTTTGTTGGGACTGGAGAAGAAACGGGTCCATTTGAGTGTACGGATGGTACCTTCAATTATTCTTTAGACGCTCCGTATTTTGACTAACAGATATTGAGAAAATAAAAGCCACTTCATTTATTGAAGTGGCTTTTATGTTTTTATTTACTCACTCTGAATACTTCCTGATCCAGCGACTTTAGAATCCTGTTTTGTTGGTTTTCCTCTGTATCGAATGTCACCTGAACCTGCAACCCTAGCTTTCAGAGTGTCTTTGCCAACCACATCGGCATCTCCAGAACCTGCTACGGAAACATCCGTGTTATTGGATATTAGCTCAAACCCATGAAAATTACCTGAACCAGAAACGCTCGCTTCAAGAGAATTGGTAGTTCCTAAAAGCGTCAAATCACCAGAACCTGCAATGGAGGCGTCTGTTTTAGTAGATTTGATAGTTAATTTTATATCTCCGGAACCTGCTAAAGACACGCTGAAAACTTCTGTATTAATTTGGTCTTTTGTCCAGAGATCTCCAGAGCCTGCGAGCGACACATTGTCAATGTCCTTAAAAGGAATGGTGATTTTTATATTCTTATTCTTACTTGGCTGTAAACTGAATTTGTTGTCGGTCTTAACGATTAATTTCCCATTCTCTACTTCAGTCACTATATAGGCCAACAAATTTTCTTCGCCTTCGATGGAGATGGCGCCTTCTGTTCCTGCTACTAGCATATAATCGAAAGAGCCAGAACAAGCGATGCCATTATAGTCTGATGTGGAACGTGTAATGGTGGTCATGGATCCGTTTCCTTTAATTTTTTTTTGAGCTTGAATGGTAGATGCCACTAAAAGTAATGTAATGCTTAAAATGATTGTTTTCATAATGTCTTGGGTTTAGATTGATTGATAATTATTTAAGATGTTGGTTGAAAGGAATTGCATTGCATTTTGAGAGTCAAACTAATGTGCGCTTTGAGTTCAATTTCAATTTGATTTAAAAGTCACACTGCCATAGTCAGAACTGATTTTTATCAAGTTGGCTGTAGACGATTTTCCGAAAAATCCCTGATAATATTTGTCGGTCTGTTCTTCCTTTGTTTTGGTGAATTCAAACCCGTCAGAGCCTCTTAATGATGCATATTCCAGATCAAGATCAAATTTAAAATTGTAACTCCGATCATAGCCGATGGTGATTCCTGCATAATTGGAATTGATCAAAATATTGCCTGCATTGGTCGTCATCCTTCCGATTTTGATCGAACCATAGTCGGCATCAATCTCAATAGATCGATAGACATCTCCAATGATCACGGTCAAATAATCACCATTCCCAGTCAGGTTATTGATGTTTTCAACTGTTAGTGATCCATAATCACAATTATAGGTGACGTTTTCGGCAATCTTCACGGTCGATTTTGTATAATCAGCATTGATGTCAAGATTCTTTGACTTGGCAACTGTAAAGTCGCTATAATCTGCATTGATTTTACCGCTTTTGATGTATTCAAAATAACTATTATTGGTGTAATCAAAATTTAAATAGTTGTCATCGCCCATCAATTCTTTCGTGGTGATTTTGCCATAGTCGCAGTTGATGATTGCTCTGCCTTCCAATTTATCAACATTGATGCTGCCGTAATCATTGTTTAAATCAATAGAATTGGTAATGGGTAATTTAATCAGATAATTGATTTCCATAGTCACATTGTTGTTCGTGCCCCAGCTCCACCATGAACTCGATTTATTGTTCTTGAACATAGTTTTGGCGGTCACCAAATCAGGAGTTGCGCTAAATTCCACAGTGATCTCGTTTAATTTTTCTGTTGCCTTTTCTTCTTTCGAACTACTGGTCTTAATAGTGACTTCAATGATGGTTTTAGTACCGGAATAGGTGACGATATTGATGTTACCATAACTGTTGGTCACTTTCAAAAGCGCGTTGTTCTTTACCGTGTATTCTTTCTTGATGGTCTTTTCTTTGGTATGGGCAAACGTCTTGTCCGATACGTTTTTTCCCAAAACTAAACTTGGTAAGAGAAAAAATATAAAAACTGCTTTATATAGGATATGAGATTTCATAATATGTGATTTTTTATAAAATAAATTGATAGGATTAAAGTGTCGTTTGTTTTAATTGTTTTTTCTGATGGATGCGCTCCATAACGTTTTGAAGCACGTCAATTCTCATTTGGAAGTTGCTGATCATTGCGAAAATCACGCGCTGATCATCACCACTTTCAGATAAATCATTTTTAAGGGATTCATAATCTGTTTCTAGAATCTTCATTTGTTTTAGGGCATCATCAATCAGTAATTTTGTTTCCGGCGTTCGTTGCTTATTTAATTGCGTCAATTCCTTTTCTATCGTAGAGGTAAAAAAGTCTTGTGTGGTTGACATTTCTGGAGAAACACTGGCCAGTCCAGAAGTTGCTGTTGGCTGGTAAAGCGTGATGAATAATCCTAAACAGAGCACAATAGTGGCCGCAATCGCCAAGAATGGTTTCCAAAAAACAGGTGTTCTCGACGTATCCTCAATAGAAAATTCACTTGCGACCTTTAATTTTGAAATAAATCGATCTTGATGTCCTCCATGAGGCATTTCAACATCGAAGTTATCTCTCAAATTTTCAAAGAGCTGGTCTATACTATCTTTTTTCATAGTTCAATTTTTATATTCTTTTACCTCTAACTTTTTTCTTAAACTGTCTTTGGCTCTAGATATTAGGGTTCTACAACTACCATTGGTAATGTTCAAAATGCCGCAAATCTCTTCATAATCATAACCTTCAATCAAATGCAGATTAAGACTGATTTGGTAGCTTTCTTTGAGCGTTTTCATGGCTTCCATTATTTTTGAAGCTTTTGCTGTTGTAACACAGTCGTCTTCAGTAATTCCCTGATCATCTTCTATTTTATAAAGCACATCATCTAAAGTCACATTTTGATGTTTGTTCTGCTGATGATAATAGGATATACTGTTATTAATGACAATTCGCTTCAACCAAGCACCAAACATTGACGCATCATTTAAAGAATCCAACTTGGTGAATGCCATTAAGAATGATTCCTGCATAATATCTTCTGCTTTATAGGAATCTTTCACGATCCGATAAGAGGTGTTATACATCGCACTGAAATATCTATTATAGATCTCTAGTTGTGCACGTTGATCTTTAGATTTGCAAAGCTGTAAGAGTTGCTCAATATTGTGGTCGGTTAGTGTCAATAAAACAATGCTTTGGTATAATGATGAAGTTACTTAAAGTTTGTTACAGTTTTTATAAATTAAATAGTCTTAATTAAAAATAATTGTAAGGTAATTTCTAGCGCAGCGCTATAATTTATAAGGGTTTTAATGTCAAATTTTATTTTTGATAATTTCAATTATTTTCAAAAATAACAATAGAGCTTAAAACTTTTAAGCTGTTGACAATCAAAGCTAGATCATGGCACAACTATTGGAATTAAGAATATGTGCCTTTATTATATTTAATTATAAATCACTGTTTATCAGTCTAAAGCACAAATCAGTAATTATTATATATAAATCAGCTCTGTTTTTTATATGACAGATTGACCTTAAAATACATATGACGAAATCTAAATTTTTAAGTCTTGACAGTTTGTCATTTCAGGATTTTGATGAAAATTCAGAATTAATTCCTTTAATGACACCTGAAGATGAAGCGGAAATAAACAATGAGTCCTTACCTGAAACACTTCCTATTTTACCTTTGAGAAATACGGTATTGTTTCCTGGTGTGGTCATCCCAATAACGGCCGGACGCGATAAATCTATCAAATTAATCAATGATGCCAATAAAGGAGGTAAAGTGATTGGTGTGGTGTCGCAAAAGGATGAAACAATTGAAGATCCGAAGGCCAAAGATATTTACAAAACTGGGACCGTAGCGAGAATTTTACGCGTTTTGAAAATGCCTGATGGCAATACCACGATCATCATTCAGGGAAAGAAGCGATTCGATATCAATCAAGTTCTTACTGAGAAGCCGTACATCACAGCCACGGTATCTGATGTCGCTGAAGCCAAGCCTGCGGAAGACAATGATGAATTTAAAGCGATTATAGAGTCCATTAAGGATCTAGCGCTTGAGATCATTAAAGAAAGTCCGAACATTCCGACCGAAGCGACGTTCGCAATCAAAAATATTGAGAGCAGCTCATTCTTGATCAATTTTGTGTCTTCCAACATGAATCTTTCAGTGGAAGAAAAACAAAAATTATTGGAAATCAATGATCTAAAGGAACGTGCATTGGCAACGTTGAAATTCATGAATGTAGAGTTCCAAAAATTGGAACTTAAAAATGATATTCAGAGCAAGGTTCAAAGTGATATGAGCCAACAACAACGGGAGTATTTCTTGCATCAACAAATGAAAACCATTCAAGAGGAATTGGGTGGCGGCGTATCTTCTGATGAAGATATCATGGAAATGAAAGAACGTGCAAAAAGTAAAGTTTGGGATGAGAAAGTGGAAGAGCATTTTCACAAAGAACTCTCAAAAATGCAACGTATGAATCCGCAAGTGGCGGAGTATTCCATTCAGCGTAATTACCTTGATCTGTTCTTGGATTTACCTTGGAACGAATTCAGTAAGGATAAATTCGACCTTAAAAGAGCGAAACGAATTCTGGATAGGGATCATTATGGTTTGGATGACGTTAAGAAGAGAATTGTTGAATATTTGGCCGTTCTCAAATTAAGGAATGATATGAAATCACCTATTCTATGTCTCTATGGACCCCCAGGTGTTGGTAAAACATCGCTCGGAAAATCCATTGCAGAGGCATTGGGTAGAGAATACGTGCGGATGTCCTTGGGAGGATTGCGAGATGAAGCGGAAATTCGCGGACACCGTAAAACCTATATCGGTGCTATGCCAGGTCGAATCCTTCAAAGTTTGAAAAAAGCAGGAACGTCAAACCCGGTGTTTGTTTTAGATGAAATCGATAAATTGACCAACAGCCATCAAGGTGATCCATCGTCGGCGATGTTGGAGGTTTTGGATCCTGAACAAAACTCCGACTTTCATGACAATTTCTTGGAAATGGGTTTTGACCTTTCCAAAGTGATGTTTATCGCAACCGCGAATAGTTTGAGCACCATTCAACCAGCTTTGAGAGATCGTATGGAAATCATCGATGTTACAGGGTATACGATTGAAGAGAAAGTAGAGATAGGAAAGCGCCAT
>JBBSOJ010000114.1:0-9706 GCA_038259855.1 Flavobacteriales bacterium | reverse complement strand
TTAAATGATCCAAATCATCAACCAACTCAAGATGTTTTTGTGCAGACCGACGATTTTATCTCATTTACCGAAACGACCCGTAAATATCCAGCAATCCATGAGATCGATTTAACAGATAAGGGCCATTACGAGAGTCTCATTGAGTTAAGTATGAAAGATAGAAATATCATTCCTTTATTTTTAAAAGATGAAGAAAACGAGCTTCATATCATCACAGATATCAATAAAGAGGAAGAGAAATTTACCCAAGGTTGGAAGTTGGTCTATTTAGGAAAACCATTTGACGTCGAAAAAATACAAAAAGAGAAGGTGATTATCAAAGAAGCCGCCGCCGATAGTTAAAAGTCGACACGATTTCAAGTCTAAAATAAAAAAAACCGAAGCAGATCGCTTCGGTTTTTTATTTGCTGTTTTTTGAAAATCTAAATAACCGTCCCATGAGGGATTGTTGCGCCTTTCTTTATCACAACGATACCATCTTTGATCACATAGGTATCAGTCTCTGTATCCATTGAATGCTTATCGCCATTGATTCTCACATCATTACCAATGCGGCAATTTTTATCGATAATGGCATTTTTGATAAAACAACGCTCTCCAATTCCCATAGGAATTACAGATTTTGACGTAACCTCTTCAAAGTTTTGATAGCGGTCGCTACCCATAATATAGGCGTTGATAATCGTCGATTCGTTTCCAATTCTCGCACGGATACCAACAACAGAGCGTTCGATTTTAGCGGCATTAATGATACAGCCTTCGGCAATTACGGCCTTGTTTAATGTTGTTCCTGTGATTTTGGTCGTTGGCAACATACGGGCTCTTGTGTAAATGCGATTGGTATTATTGAACAGATCAAATTGTGGGATCTCATCGGTAAGCCCTAGATTTGCCTCAAAAAACGAATCAATATTTCCGATATCCGTCCAATAGCCTTCAAACTGATAGCTCAACGTCTTGTGCTTTTCTATGGATTGCGGAATGATTTCTTTACCAAAATCATTGGTGTCAGGATTGTTCATCAAATCAATAAGCAACTCTCTGTTGAAAATGTAGATACCCATAGAAGCCAAGTGGTTTCTTCCTTGGGCTTTCATCTCATCGCTGACGTTAGATGTCCAGTCAGGTAAAAGGCTGGCATCCGGCTTTTCGATAAATGAGGTGATGATGTTATTTTCATCGGTTTTAAGAATGCCAAAAGAGGTAGCATCCCGCTCTACCACGGGGAGTGTTGCTATTGTAATCTCTGCTTTTGAATTTTGGTGAGCCGCAATCATGTCATTAAAATCCATTTGATACAATTGATCACCCGAAAGGATGAGTGCGTATTCAAAATCATGGCTTAAAAAATGATGCATACTCTGGCGAACCGCATCTGCCGTTCCTTGAAACCAAGTGTTATTGGAGATCGTCTGTTCAGCTGCCAATACATCAACGAAGGCCGAACTGAAGAAACTAAAATGGTACGTATTTTTTATGTGTTTGTTCAACGATGCAGAATTAAATTGCGTCAGTACAAACATGCGTTTTATATCGGAATTGATACAATTTGATATAGGAATATCTACCAAACGGTATTTTCCTGCGATAGGAACTGCTGGTTTTGATCGTGATTCTGTGAGCGGATAAAGTCTTGAACCTTGTCCACCACCTAGAATAATGGAGATTACATTGTCATGAAACATAATTAGAGTTGTATTGAATGATAAAGATTAATATAAGTTTGAGCTGACGCATCCCAAGAATGGTCAATTTGCATTATTAATTTACGATTTTTTTTGAAATGATCCTTAAATTCAGTGAATTCGAGAGCTCTTCCAATGGCGTGTACGACTTCTTGAACATTGGGTCCGTCATGTCTAATTCCGAATCCTTTTTCACCGACATCGATAATGGTATCTTTTAAGCCGCCTACACTATTAACAATGGGAACGGTTCCGTAGCGAAGTGCGTACATTTGATTGAGTCCACATGGTTCAACACGAGAAGGCATCAAGATAAAATCAGCGCCTGCATATAGAATGTGGGATAATTGCTCGTTATAGCCAATATAGTTGTTGTAGAAGCCTGTATGCTTGTTCTTGAGGCTTTCTAATTGTTGTTCTACAGATGTGTCTCCAGAACCAAGCATTACAATAGACAGTTTCTTCGAGCTTAATACGGAATCAAAGATATATGGTAATAAATCAGCCCCTTTTTCGCCAACCAAACGACCAATAAACACAAACAAGGGCAATTCAGGATTTAAACCAAACTGTTCGCATATATAGGCTTTGTTTGCGTTTTTACCAGATTCAACGGATTGGGTTGTGAAGTTTTTGACTATATAATCGTCCGTTTTAGGATTCCAAACACTCGTGTCAATACCATTGAGAATACCGACGCATTTATGGGCTTCAATTTGTAATAAAAATTCTAGACCATTGGCTGCGTATTTCAGTTCTTCCATATAACTTGGCGACACCGTGGTGACTTTCCAAGCACATTTAATACCAGAGGCTAGAGGATTTACGGTCTTATTCCAATCTAATAATCCTACATTATTGAAATCAAAAGGAGGTATCAAATGCATCAAATCATGACTGAACCACCCTTGATACTGACCATTGTGAATGGTAATTACAGAAGGTGTAGATCTCAATTTTTGATACGCATAGCATTGCGACATCATAAATGGAATTAGGCCTGTATGATGATCGTGGCAGTGAATGAGATCAGGCTTGTCTTGGAGCTGAACCAACCAATTTAATGCCGCGATCTGAAAGGCCAAAAAACGACCAGTGTCACTGGAAGAATACACATAATCTTTAAAAAGGAGATAGGGAACATCGACGAAGTAAATCTCAAAACCTAGTTTGGAATCCTTCAATTTAAGAATTCTAAAATCCATAAGCATTCCCAATTGCAATTTTCCTTCAAAAATCGTTTCGAAGTCATTGGTTCTTGTGAATTTGGTATCATAAAAAGGCATGATAACACTGCTGGTTTCACCGAGTTTATTCTGATATTTTGGCAGTGC
Source organism: Flavobacteriales bacterium (assembly GCA_038259855.1). Lineage (GTDB taxonomy): Bacteria > Bacteroidota > Bacteroidia > Flavobacteriales > Flavobacteriaceae > JBPOFM01. The sequence goes on along the minus strand of JBBSOJ010000114.1, from coordinate 6,687 downwards.
TCCAACAACATCACCAAGTCCGCCAACTTTGGCAACTGGGTAGCATTCGGCGCTGATATGATATATGGTCATTGCTTAATATTATAGTTGATTTAAAACTACAAAATATTTGAGCATATATCATGTCAATGCCATAAAAAATTAAGACAAATTTTAAAGATTAATCATTCAGTTTCAAAACAGCCATAAATGCTTCTTGTGGAATTTCTACGTTTCCGACCTGACGCATACGTTTTTTACCTTTTTTCTGCTTTTCGAGAAGTTTACGTTTTCTGGAAATATCCCCACCATAACATTTGGCTGTCACATCTTTACGTAGTGCTTTGATCGTTTCGCGAGAAATAATTTTCGCGCCGATAGCTGCTTGGATAGGAATATCAAATTGCTGGCGAGGAATCAATTCCCTTAACTTTTCGCACATTTTCTTTCCAATGTTGTGAGCGTTGTCGGCATGAATCAAAGACGATAAGGCATCAACAGGTTGTGCATTCAATAAGATATCAACACGCACCAATTTTGAAACGCGCAAGCCGATAGGAGAGTAGTCAAAGGATGCATACCCTTTGGACACCGTTTTCAATCGGTCATAAAAGTCAAAAACGATTTCTGCCAATGGCATATCAAAGGTCAATTCCACACGTTCTGTGGTCAGATATGTCTGGTGGGTAATCACGCCACGTTTATCAATACAAAGTGACATGACGTTTCCTACGAAATCGGATTTTGTAATGATCGTTGCTTTGATATAAGGCTCTTCCACCCGGTCCAAACCTGAAGGATCTGGTAAATCGGACGGATTATTCACGATGACCGGCACATCGATATTCTTTTTTGTAAACGCATGGTAGGACACATTTGGGACCGTTGTAATCACAGTCATGTCAAACTCACGTTCCAATCGTTCTTGAATGATTTCCATGTGCAACATCCCCAAGAATCCGCAACGGAAACCGAAACCTAATGCCGCAGAACTTTCAGGTATGAACACCAATGAGGCATCATTCAATTGCAGTTTTTCCATAGAGTTACGAAGCTCTTCGTAATCTTCGGTATCAACAGGATAAATTCCGGCGAAAACCATCGGTTTTACGTCTTCAAAGCCCCCAATAGGTTGTGTTGTTGGGTTTTTAGCATCTGTAATGGTGTCACCTACTTTGACTTCTTTTGCTTCTTTAATTCCGGTAATCAAATAGCCAACATCGCCAGCTTTTATTTCGTTCCTCGGGAATTGTTTCAGCTTTAAAGTGCCTACTTCATCGGCATTATAGGTATTTCCTGTTGCGATAAATTTAATAAGTTGATTCTTTTTAATCGAACCATTGATCACTCTAAAATACGTTTCAACACCTCTAAACACATTATATACCGAATCAAAAATCAAGGCTTGCAACGGTTCATCCACATTTCCTTTTGGATGCGGAACACGTCTGATGATGGCTTCTAGAATTTTATCAACTCCAAAACCGGTTTTTCCACTGGCGTGAATGATATCTTCCAATTTACAGCCTAGAAGGTCCACAATATCATCGGAAACTTCTTCAGGATTGGCACTAGGTAAGTCTACCTTGTTCAACACAGGAATGATTTCCAAATCATTTTCCAAAGCCAAATACAAATTCGAAATTGTTTGTGCCTGAATGCTTTGAGCGGCATCAACAATCAACAATGCACCTTCGCAAGCAGCAATGGAGCGTGACACTTCATAAGAAAAATCAACGTGCCCGGGAGTGTCAATAAGGTTTAGCACGTAGTCTTGACCTTCAAACGTATATTCCATTTGTATGGCGTGCGATTTAATGGTAATACCACGTTCGCGCTCCAAATCCATACTGTCCAAAAGTTGGTCTTGCTTCTCCCTATCAGTCACAGAACCTGTAAATTCCAACAGTCGGTCGGCAAGTGTGCTTTTTCCGTGATCAATGTGTGCAATGATGCAAAAGTTTCTAATGTGCTTCATAAAATCAATTCCTACAACGTAAATGATTTGCAAATATAACTGATTTCTCGCGCTTTGGAATGTTTTATTTTTCTGGTCATTGTAGGAATTTTACGGAAAAACCGTAAATAAAATCCTAAAACAATTCATATATTGCGATGTTAAACAAAAAACAATTTGAAACTACTCAACCTACTTATTCTGACACTCTTTACTATGTTTTCAACCATGACTAGTATGGGTCAGGATCTTTCAATTTCAGGAACTGTCGTTGACGAATCCTCAGAAAGTGTTTCTTATACTAATGTGTTGCTGATGAAATTACAAGGTGACGATTACGAAACTTATAAGGGCGTTTCGACCGATACTAAAGGTGAATTTAAGTTAAATAATCTTGAGGTTGGAACGTATAAAATACAGATTACGTTTTTGGGTTTCGAAGATTTTTCAAAAGAAATCGAACTCTCAAGTTCATTGAATCTTGGTACGATTATTTTAAAGACATCAACCGAAAACCTGGGTGAGGTCAATATAGTTGCACGAAGGCCAATTTTAAAAAGAGAAGCGGATAGGTTGGTATTCAATATTGAAAATACGGCTTTGATAGAAGGCAATATGTTTCAGGTGTTGAAAAGCACGCCAGGAATTTTGGTGTTGGACAATGAGCTTCAGGTAAAAAATTCGACACCGACGGTTTACATTAATGATAAAAAGGTGCATTTGACCAGTGAAGAATTGGTGCAATTGTTAGAAGGATCTTCGGCAAATAGCGTAAAATCTGTTGAGGTCATCACAAATCCTTCGGCGAGGTATGACGCTTCAAGCGGTGCGGTTATTAATATCATAATGAGTAAAAATCTGGTTACAGGTTATAGAGGTAATGTGTTTGCCAATTATACACAAGGTGTTTTTCCCCGTTATGATGCCGGAATGAGTCATTTCTTCAAAAATGATAAGATTAATTTCTTTGCGAACTATACGTACTCTGACAGTAAAATCAATAGGGAACAAACAGATGTTACCAATTATTTGGACGCAAATAATGCCATAGACCAAATATTTGAATCAGATGTCAATCGAAATACGTATTCGAAAACGCACAGTCTCAATTTTAATTTTGATTATTCCTTGGACGATAACAACACTTTGAGCTTATCTTCAAATATGTTGGTATTGCCTTTCTACGAGTACTTTATAAGCAATAATACGAACGTTTTGCAATCTGACGGCACGTTTGATTTCCTGATCGACACTCAAAACGGCGTGGATGACACCAAATACAACCTCGGATTTGATCTTGATTATAGTCATCGGTTTAAAAAAGCGGGTGAAAGATTGGCTCTAAACGCACATTATACAACGTACGATTATAAGCGCGACCAAAACGTATTCAGTAATTATGTTGACTCTGATAACATGCTATTCTTGAACACAGCTTTCAGAACAGATAACAATCAAAATACTACCATCCTGACGGCTCAAGGCGATTATACATTACCGATTGACGATTCGTCTTTATTTGAAACAGGTGCTAAAATATCCAATATCAAAAATGATAGCGATATCACTCAATTCGACATTGTTGGCACACAAGAAACCATTGATCCAGACAATACGGACGTCTTCGAATACGATGAGAGTATTTATGCCGCTTATGTAAACTATTCCAAAGAGTGGGATAAGGTATCCTTGACAGCAGGGTTAAGGGCAGAGCAGACGAATCTGGAAGGGCTTTCAGTTTTGGACAATGTGAAGAACGAGCAGGATTATTTGGAATTGTTTCCAACAGCAAGTTTGAGTTATACGATCAACGATGATTTTACGGTTTATGGTAATTACAAACGCAGTATTCAACGTCCCAATTATCAAAATTTGAATCCCTTTCAGTTTTTCTTGAATGATTTTACCATTGTCAGCGGTAATCCAAGGTTACAACCGGTTATAATAAGCCATTCAACCATCGGAACTTCCTTTTATAAATACTTTACTGTTGAAGCCTATTACAAAGGTGCGCAGAACAATATTTATGAAATTCCAAGACAAGATAATGTCAATAATATTGTAACCTTTCAGCCTATTAATTTTGAAAAAACCGTAGAATTCGGATTTGATTTTGCGGTATATTTCAATATGACCAAACGATGGTCAGTGTATGCCGTGACGTCTTTCTATAATGTCGAAGATACCAATGTTTTTGATGGTGTTTCGGTAACCCAAGACCAATGGTCTAATTATAGTATCCTTCAAAATGATTGGACATTTTTGAAAGACCAAAGTTTAAGCGCCAATTTGACAATGTATTATGTTGGTAAAAATATTCAAGGGTATCGAATCATTGAGGATAGAATTGTGTCTGTTCTATCATTATCGAAATCAATTTGGAACAAAAAAGCAGTTATTTCGTTATCTGCAGAAGATTTATTCAACACGCAGGATTATGAAGAATCCATACGGTATTTGAACCAAAGTAGACGCGCAACCGATAATTTGGATAATCGCTTTATAAAATTAGGTTTCCGTTACAAATTTGGAAACACAGGATTGGAAACCAATCAACGGACTAAAAATCGCCAAGAAACGGATCGATTGGAGAGTAGCGGGAATTGATGCAAGATTCATGATCGTTTCGCTGACTGACATAAGGTTTAAGACTAAATTATGTCAAAATCTGATCTTGAATTTTACGTTTCATATAAAGCAGAATAAAGAACTTTGAGTTTTAAAAATCTGTAAATTTCTCTTGATTTGTTAATTCAAAAATTTAAATTTAAAATACTGAATACTGAATACTGAAGTTCTCAATCCACCCATTCCGCAACAAACAAATTCGTATCGCGACCTCCACCATTATTTCGATTTGAAGAGAAAAGCAATTTTTTACCATCGTTCGAAAACACTGGAAACGCATCAAAAGTTTCACTATGAGTGACACGTTCTAAACCTTTACCATCGATTCCAATGATGTATAAATTAAAAGGAAATCCGCGTTCAGCTTCAAAATTTGATGAGAAAATCACACGTTTCCCGTCAGGTAAAAAGAACGGACTCCAATTGGCATTGCCAAGATTGGTCAACTGACGTAATTCGCTTCCATCGGCATTGCAAATGTATAGTTCCATTTCCGTTGGCTGCACCAAGCCTTCGCTCAACAACTCTTTATATTCTTTGATATCGGTTTCGCTTTTAGGACGTGACGAACGGAAGATTATTTTCGTGCCATCTGGTGAGAAGAAAGCGCCTCCATCGTAGCCCAATTCAAATGTGATTTGTTTGACGTCGCTGCCATCAATATTCATGGTGTATAAATCGATATCACCATTTCTGGTTGAGGTAAAGACGATTTTATCGCCTTTCGGAGAGACAGTTGGTTCTGCATCATAACCGATTTCATTGGTCAGTTGTGCGGTGATGTTTCCTTTTAAATCGGCTACAAAAATGTCATAAGAATCATAAATCGGCCAAATATATTTACCATCCTTTTTTAAAGGCGTTTCAGGACAGGCTTCATTGCCCAAGTGTGTCGATGCATAGATGACATGTTGATTGTCGGGTAAAAAATAAGAACAGGTAGTGCGACCTTTTCCAGTGCTGACCATTGGCGGGGTTTTAGCTTCAAATGTGTCGTCAGCATTCATTAAAAACATTTGGTCACAGCTGACATTCCAGTTTTTATTGTTCGATTGGAAAACGATCTGTTTGTCATCAAAACTCCAATAGGCTTCGGCATTATCGCCACCAAAAGTGATTTGTTTGATGGATTTAAAATGCCGTTCTTCAGGAAAAATCAAAGAATCGTTGAGGTTGGTAAGAATAGAATCTGTGATCAGGTTTTTCTTTGAATTTATATTCTGTGATTTTAATTCGGTTTCATTTTTACAAGAAAAAAGAGAAATGACTATTAATAGGGATACTAAATATTTCATGGGAATTCAAATATGGGTGATGATCTAAAAATCGTTGGTGCGTTGGTTAATTATTGATTAATTTTGCTCAAAATTACTATATATCATCATTAAAAGCCAACAGCATGCGATTATTTAAAACGATGGCTTCATTTTGATAGTAAATCTCACTTTTATAACAGCAAAATTGAAACAGATGAAATCCATAGGAATTCTAGTAAGTCTAATTTTTATGACCGCTTGTAACAAAGACGTCAAAACAAACGATGTCAGTATACAAGATGACGTTGCCATATTGGCCTCCGATACTTATGAGGGTCGTGAAACCGGCACGTCCGGAGAACAAGAAGCAGCGGAATACATTGCCAAACGCTTTGTAGATTTAGGATTGAAACCTAAAGGGACCAAAGAATTTTATCAAACATTTAGTTTTAAGCCTAAAACAGATCCACACAGCGAGGTGGCCTATACAAACATGGCCAAAGACAGTTCAATTACCGGCACGAATATTTTAGGGTTTATAGATAACAAAGCCGAAAACACCATCATCATTGGTGCGCATTACGACCATTTAGGATTTGGGAGTGAAGGTTCCTTATATCGAGGTGAAGACAAAGCCATCCATAATGGTGCAGATGATAATGCTAGTGGTGTTGCAGTAATGCTGAATTTAGCCACAAAATTAAAGGAGGCGAATCAAAATAACAACTATTTGTTTATGGCATTTTCTGGAGAGGAAATGGGTTTGCTGGGAAGTAACTATTTCGTAAAAAATCCAACACTCGACATCAAGAAAGTGAACTATATGATTAATATGGATATGGTTGGTCGTCTTAAAGCGGATAGTAC
>JBBSOJ010000113.1:0-9708 GCA_038259855.1 Flavobacteriales bacterium | reverse complement strand
TTTTAAACTAGATAAAGGAAAAATTCAATCCCTTTATGTACCTAATTTAGGAAATCAAAAAAGTTTGATTCTGACAAAATGGTATTTTAAACCCGGGGATATTGTTAAATACGGAGATATTATTTGTGATATTGAAAACGAACATATTTCAATGCAATTTGAAACTGTTTTTAGCGGAAAAATAGTGTCACCCTGCAAATTAAACGAAAAACTGACGAGCGGAACGGAAATATTTAAAATAGAAGGAATATAAAAACCCGTTACATCACCACATATACCATTTTCTAGTACAGGCCTAAATATGAAGATCTTCACGGATATCTATTCGGTTTGTATTTACTAAATTAATTGTTTAAATCGGTGCTTATCTATATAACCCACCATTTCCCAGAAGTTATTTTATAAGCAGTGGTGCGTGCTCAAATAAAGTATAACTACACAGTATTTTTCAAAGAAAAAGAATAACTTTTTGGTAACGATAATGACCAATGCTAGACACATAGAAAAACGCCCATATGAAGATTCTCACTAGCATCATTATTTTATTATTTACAGGTCAGCTCACCTTTGGCCAATCACGAGAGAAAAAAAATTGATTCAATTTCTCAAGCCATCTATAACAAACATCCGGAAGTTGCCATCAGTATTGGATTCATCGATAACGGAAAGGACTATTTCTTTAATTATGGAAATATGAGTCGGGAGAGCGATTTGAAAGTCGACGAGACTACCATCTATGAAATTGGCTCTATCACAAAATTATTTACTGCCAACATAATGGCACAAGCCCAACACGATGGTAAATTGAACATTGACGACTTTATATACGAATACCTTCCGATGGAAATTAAATTATCTGAAAAGATAAAAGGCAAACTCAAAATTTCAGATTTAGCATCCCATCAATCGGGCCTTCCAGACTTTGATTTCGGAACACTTATGGAGTTGAATCCCAAACAGCCGCTAAGCATCAGTAAAGAGACTATTCATTCCATAATCAACGACAGTACGGAGTTACAAGATTATGGTCATTACCGATACTCAAACATCAGCTATGTCTTAATGGGCCTCATATTATAGAACATCTATTCTAAAAGTTTTGACGTATTAGTCAAAGAAAAAATACTCATTCCTGCAAATATGACTGCAACGCTGACAACGGATTTCAATGTCAAAAACAAGGTGGTCGGTCATGATGTCAATGGCGTACCGCAAGATTATTTTGATTGGAATTCACTCTTTGCACCGGCAGGTTTGCTAAAGTCAAATACATCCGACATGTCAAAGTTGTTAAAAATATTATTATCAAATCAAGGTACTACTGGAAAAGCAACTTCCATCACAGAACAAACTTTTTATAAAAACACACAAAGGGAAATTGGTTTCGGACAAGTCATAGAACGAAACGGATCAGATACTTTTTTTCATAAAACAGGCGACACATTTTCATGTTCATCGATTTTGGCTTACGACAAAGAGTCGAATTGGGGCCTTATAATACTGATAAACCACAAAGATTTTGAATTGATCAGAACGTTGATCAACACCATTTATGAACAGGCCTTGAGATAAAAAACTTTTTGTTAAGACCCGTATGTCAGGTATTGATAGGTCTGCGTTCCTCTAGAAGCAAAAGCATAAAAAAAGTAATGGCTGGAAAAAAATCAAAACGAATCATTCAAATTTTATTGTTTTTCGGAACAATCATTTCATTGTATTTTGTCCCGTAGCCCATTATATTCGCTTGGATAAAGCCACTTCCAAATACAGTTCAGGAACAAGTTGATAAAGCTGCGGACTACGGATTTGACGGTATTATTGTTGGTGTAAACAAACCCGGAAATCAAACAGAACTTTATACTTCAGGGTACAAGAATAGAGAAAACAAAATTGCTACTGACCCAAAATCTTTATTCAAAATCGCTAGTGTTAGCAAACTATACACGGCACTTGCTATCACCAAATTAGTACATAATGAACGCCTAACTTTAGACAAGACATGTGCTGATTACTTTCCCGAACTAATTGGAAGGATACAGAATGCGGACAAAATCACCTTAAGAATGATGGTTCAAAACCGCAGTGGCATCCCAAATTATACAGACGTCAAAAATTACTGGGTACACCCCAAACAAAACGACAAAGAACGACTCGAGTTGGCACTTGATTTACCAGCGAATTTTGAACCAAATGCAAAATTTGAATATAGCAATACAAATTATTTGTTGCTCTCTCAACTCATAGAAAAGGCATCAGGAGTATCAAAATTTCAATATGTCAAAAAAACAATTTTAGATCCTATACATCTTAATAACAGCTATGGCTCTATTAAAGATGTTGATCCAGATAATGTTATGAGTGGCTATTATGTCGGTTATGACAATGACCTAAAAATGGACGACAATGGCGTTATGCTCTCTACGGCAGAAGATTTGAGTAAATTTATTCGAGCACTAAATGATGGCTCCGCCTTTAAAGATAAAAAAGAACAAGAACTTTATAGTTCGCTATACAAATTTGAACATACTGGTCTGATACCAGGTTCAAACTATTGCGACATATCATAAGGATTTAGATATAGTTGTTATTCAATTTACAAACACGGGAGACTTTGACGGTTACAATTGGAGTCTATCAGAACTAATGTACAACCGAATAGTAAAACTATTGAGAAATAAAAACTAGCCTCCATACCACACGTAACTTTTATAGCATGTACTTACCTTTAAAAAAATCCAATCGGAATTTCCATTAAGTTTAAATTTAGTACATTGGGTGTCATATAAAAAACATATCATTAACGCACGTGTTCGTTTTAAAATGATAAAAACGCATAAATCGAAAGCCATGAGTACGTTATCAAGTATTAAATCAGACATTGAAAACTATGCAGTTAACTCCAATTTGACTGAAATGCAAATAATCGAGAAGCTGCAAACGCATTACATTGACAAAAAAGTCAAGGAGAATCTAAAACTGTATAAAAAAGGACAGAAAAAAGTAAGCGACATCACAAAAGACTTAAAAATTTCGCCTCGAAAATTTTACGCCATATTGGAAAAAAAGAAAATAGCGCATAAAAAATATAAAAAAGACTAAATAAGGAAGCATCTTAAAATATAAAAAAGTTGTTTTGAAAATGCTGTCCGTTCTCTTATATATAGCGTTTCTTTAAAGATTTGTGATTAAAATCTAACCATTTAAATAACAATTTCCATTTTCTAATTCGATTCTTAATCATCCAAAAATCTCTTTTTAAGCTCAAAGGCATTCATAATATAAGTTGACTTTCTTAACTTTGTAAATAGTGACACTGTAAATGGATACGTATCATCCGTTTCTTTTCTGAATACGATCGAACAAAATTGAGGTCTCAATCCATAATTCAACTTCACTGAACATTTACCTGAATGACACTTTAACTTGTTATTGAGTTATTGAATCGTCAAAACTATTCATATAGAATACAATAAATTATAAAAATAAAAAACTATGAAAGACATTGATAATCCAGAAGGACTAGAACAGTGCCCTTTTAGAGGCACTCGCATTGGAGGAGCACTCGGAACGGCTCCGCAAATTGATGACTGGTGGCCAAACCGACTTCAAGTAGAGCTGCTGCACCAAGAGCAACCGGTGGCAAATCCCTTAAGTGACGAAAACTATAAAGAAGCTTTTAATGCCATCGATTATGAGCAATTAAAAAAAGACATTAAAGACATATTGGTCACATCTAAAGATTGGTGGCCTGCCGATTATGGCAACTATGGCCCACAGATGATCCGTATGGCTTGGCATTCTGCCGGAACCTATCGCATCGCTGACGGTCGCGGTGGCTCGGCGCAAGCTATGCAGCGTTTTGCCCCGATAAGCTCTTGGTGGGACAATGGCAATATTGACAAGTCTAGACGTCTTATCTGGCCTATTAAGAAAAAATATGGTGCGGCCTTATCTTGGGCGGATCTTATTATTTTAACAGGTAATTGCTCTTTAGAAATTATGGGATTCCCGACTTACGGATTTGGTGGCGGACGTCGCGATGCTTGGGAACCAGATCGTAGTACCTATTGGGGACCAGAATTTTGGGACGGAAAACGTATTGACGAAGTGCCAAAAAGCACAGATCATCTCGGACACCCAGACGAAATGGTAAGTGAAAAATTACGTTGGGTAGGAGGTCCAAAAGACGCCTATCATGATTTAGAAAATCCATTGGCGGCCACCCATTCCAATTTGATATACGTAAACCCTGAAGGTCCAGGCGGCAATATGGATCCTATGGATTCTGCACGTAATATTCGTGAGTCGTTCAAACGGATGGCGATGAATGACGAAGAAACCGTTGCATTGGTTGCCGGTGGTCATGCTTTCGGAAAAAGCCACGGTGCTGTACCTGCCGATAAGATCGGAGCAGCCCCTGAGGCAGCGCACTTGCATTTACAAGGATTTGGCTGGCACAATCCGGTAGGGTCAGGAAATGCAGAATTTACCTCCACGAATGGCATTGAAGGTTCATGGACGCAAAACCCCACCCAATGGGATAATACCTATCTCGAGAATCTCTTAACATTAGAATGGGAACAGACTAAAAGTCCGGCCGGCGCAGGTCAGTGGACACCAAAAGATAATTCTGCTCCAAAAACACCCGATGCTCATATTGAAGGAAAACAGGAAGCTTTAATGATGATGACATCTGACATTGCGCTTAAATTAGATCCCGAATATCGCAAAGTTTGTGAGAAATTTTTAAACGACTTTGATTATTTTACCGTAGCATTTTCAAAAGCTTGGTATAAGTTGACACATCGTGATATGGGACCAAAAGATCGCTATTTAGGTCCTGAAGTGCCTTCTGAAGATTTAATTTGGCAAGATCCAGTGCCTGTACGCACTTACGATTTAATTGATGATCATGATATTGCTCATTTAAAGAGCACAATTTTAGATGCCGGATTAAGCGTTTCTTCTTTAGTGAATGCTGCTTGGTCATCGGCTGCCATTTACCGTCATAGTGATAAACGAGGTGGTGCCAACGGTGCCCGTATCGCTTTGGAGCCACAAAACAATTGGGACCTTAACAGACCTGATGAGCTTAATCAGGTATTGCATAAATTAAAAGACATCAAAAATGAGTTTAAAAACGGAAACAAGGCAGTTTCTTTAGCAGACCTTGTGGTACTTGGTGGTTGCGCAGCTGTTGAAAAAGCAGCAAAAATTGCTGGTTTTCAAGTAGTGGTTCCATTTACGGCAGGCCGAACCGATGCTGTTGCTGAACTGACCGATGTTGAAAGTTTTGATTGGTTAAAACCCGTATCTGATGGTTTTAAAAACTATCATAATGATAACGTGGGTTATAAAGTACAGGCCGAGCGCATATTTTTGGATCGTGCGAATTTATTGAGTCTTTCCGCCCCAGAATGGACGGTTCTTGTTGGTGGACTGCGGGTGCTCGAACAAAATTTTGACCATTCAAGGCATGGTGTTTTTACAGAGCGTCCTGGTCATCTGACCAATGATTTCTTTCAAGTACTAACAGATATGGATTACGAATGGAAACCTCAAAACGATGATGAGGTCCTGTTTAATATCAACGACCGTAAATCTGGCCTAACCAAATACACTGCCACCCGTTGCGACTTGATATTTGGATCTAATCCGCAATTGCGTAATCTTGCTGAAGTATATGCAGCAGACGATGCTCAAGAACGTTTTGTAAAGGACTTTGTAGCCGCATGGGACAAGGTGATGATGCTAGATCGTTATGATGTAAAAGATTCTTAACTTTTTTTAAAAATATCCAATTACCGTCCGATAGCTTAAATGCTATCGGACGGTTTTTTTATGAAAATCTTTACGAGAGTTGCGTATTCTCAATTACGTATTGAGACTATCAAAGATGGAATAAAATAAGAAAACCTCAATCATCTACGAGAGATGTTGAGGTTTTTCTATGTACTCAAGGCGGGACTTGAACCCGCACGCCCTAATGGGCACAGGATTTTAAGTCCGGCGTGTCTACCAATTCCACCACTTGAGCAAACTTGAATTGGTTTGAGCGAAAAACGGGATTCGAACCCGCGACCTCCACCTTGGCAAGGTGGCGCTCTACCAGCTGAGCTATTTTCGCATTATAAATTTTTTAAAGAACGTTCTCTTTTATTGAGACGGCAAATTTAATACAATTCTCAAAATAGCAAAGCCTTTTTAAGTAAAAAATCGCAATTTTTCAGGCATGCTTCTTTTTCAACAACATACGCTTGATTTCATTAAGTTTCATTAATGCTTCCACCGGTGTCAACGTGTCGATATCAATATTGACAATCTCCTCTTTGATCCTTTCCAAAAGTGGATCATCAAGATTGAAAAAACTCAATTGCATGTCAGTCTCCAACGTTCTGACCTTATTTGTTAGTTCTTCACTAGAATGTGATTTTTCAAGCTGTTTCAGAATCTTATTGGCACGAGAAATAACCTGCTGTGGCATGCCTGCCATCTTCGCTACATGGATTCCGAAACTATGCTCACTTCCACCCTTAACTAATTTTCTCAAAAACAAGACATTATCTTTCAGTTCTTTGACCGATACATTGAAATTCTTAATTCGCTTAAAGGTTTCGGTCATTTCATTTAACTCGTGGTAATGCGTAGCGAACAAGGTTTTTGCTTTGCTAGGATGCTCATGCAAATATTCGCTGATGGCCCAAGCAATTGAAATGCCGTCATACGTGCTTGTACCACGACCAATTTCATCCAACAGCACCAAACTTCTATCCGAAATGTTATTTAAGATAGACGCCGTTTCGTTCATCTCCACCATAAACGTGGATTCGCCCATGGAGATATTATCGCTCGCTCCTACTCTTGTGAATATTTTATCGGTCAAACCTATCGTCGCCGATTCCGCTGGGACAAAGCTCCCCATCTGCGCCAAAAGTACTATCAACGCTGTCTGGCGTAAAATTGCCGACTTACCCGACATATTTGGTCCCGTAATCATAATGATCTGTTGAGAATCTCTATCTAAAAAAACATCATTAGCAATATAGGGTTCGCCAAGAGGCAATTGTTTTTCGATGACAGGGTGTCGTCCGTTTTTAATATTTAAGGCGTAGGACTCATCGACTTTTGGTCGTGCATAGTCATTTTCTCTGGCGAGCTGTGCAAAACCCGATAAGCAATCTAACTGCGCGATCAGAGCCGCATTTTTCTGAACTTCCGGAATGAATCGCGTCATCCAGATTACCAAATCGGTAAATAAACGCTGTTCAATAGCCATAATGCGTTCTTCAGCACCAAGGATTTTGGTTTCGTATTCCTTCAGTTCTTCCGTGATATAACGTTCCGCATTGACCAAAGTTTGCTTACGAATCCAATCGTGTGGAATTTTATCTTTTTGTGAATGGCGTACCTCAATGTAGTAACCAAATACATTATTGGAAGAAATTTTGAGTGATGTGATGCCGGTCCGTTTGCTCTCACGATCCAACATGCCATCGAGATAATCCTTGCCAGACGTTGCCAAACCTCGCAGTTCTTTTAAATCTGAATTGTAATCGGAAGAAATGGTATTTCCTTTTAAAATATTAACAGGCGCTTCTTCATTTAAGGTTGCCTTGATGCGCTGGCGTAATTCTTCGCATAATTCCAACGCATTACCAATAGATTGCAGAGCCTTATTATCAGATTGCGTGGTCAAAGCCTGAATGGGGATAATGGCTTCTAACGCATTCTTAAGTTGCACCACCTCGCGTGGACAGATCTTACTGGTCGCCACTTTTGATATTAGGCGTTCAATGTCACCAATTTTTTTAATTTGATTTTGGAGTTTCAATAATAAATTTGATTCCTTTAAAAAGAAATCAACCACATCATGGCGCTGTTTTATTTTTTCAATATCGACCAATGGCAAGGCTAGCCAACGCTTGAGCAAACGGCCTCCCATCGGAGAGTTCGTTTTATCAATGACATCAATCAACGTGACCGCATTTTGATTTGTAGAATGATACAATTCTAAATTCTTGATGGTAAAACGGTCCATCCAAACATGCTCGTTTTGAGTAATGCGCTGAATGGAAGTGATGTGTTTTAGCTGATGGTGTTGTGTTTCGCCCAAATAGTGCAAAATTGCTCCAGAAGCAACGATGCCTTCAAATAAGTCATCAATACCAAACCCTTTCAAAGATTTTGTATTAAAATGTTTTAATAACGTTTCATTGGCGTAATCATCTTGAAACACCCAATCTTCCATATAAAAACTATGGAATTGCGTTCCAAAGGTATTTGTGAACTCATTTTTCTTTGGTTTAGACACCAAAACTTCACTCGGATTGAAATTCTGAAGCAACTTATCTACATACTCTTCATTCCCTTGTGATATTAAAAACTCCCCTGTAGAAACATCCAAAAATGATACACCCACAAATTTTTGACCAAAATAAACCGCAGCCAAAAAATTATTGGTTTTGGAATGTAAAATATCATCATTTAAAGCCACACCTGGGGTTACTAGTTCCGTGACACCGCGTTTAACGATTGTTTTGGTTTGTTTGGGATCTTCGAGTTGGTCGCAAATAGCCACGCGACAACCTGATTTGACCAATTTCGGTAAATAGGTGTTTAATGAATGGTGAGGGAAACCGGCCAATTCTGTTTCTGTTTCACTTCCTGCACCGCGCTTGGTCAACACAATATCCAGAATTTTGGACGCTTTGATGGCATCTTCTCCAAAAGTTTCATAAAAGTCACCCACACGGAACAATAACAGTGCATCAGGATATTTCGCCTTAATGGTATTGTATTGCTTCATCAACGGTGTTTCTTTCTTTACTTTTTTAGCCAATGGGATTGTATTTTAAATGGTATTTTTGTCCCGATAACTATCGAGATTATAAGACTGCTAAAGTACTTATATTTCGAGGTTTTATAAAATTGTAACATCATAAGTTATCTACAATTGTAACGAGATTTTAACATGCGCAAACTGAAAAACAGCGAACTGGACCGCTTGAGTGTCGACGAATTTAAGGACTCCAACAAAACGCCCATCATCATAGTTTTGGACAACATTCGAAGTTTGAATAACATCGGTTCTGTATTTAGAACCTGCGATGCATTTTTAATCGAAAAAATCTATTTATGCGGCATCACGGCGACGCCTCCGCATAAAGATATTCATAAAACTGCTTTAGGAAGCACGGAAACCGTTGCTTGGGAACACATTGAACAAACAATTGATCTAATCAAACAACTAAAATCCGAAAATATCATAATTGCTTCCATAGAACAAGCGGAACATGCCACAATGCTTAATGATTTTATACCCCAAGCAAACCAAAAATATGCCTTGGTTTTTGGGAATGAAGTCAAAGGCGTATCACAAAATGTGGTTTCAGCAAGTGATTTAATTTTAGAGATTCCGCAGTTTGGAACCAAACATTCCTTGAATATTTCTGTGAGTTGTGGTGTTGTGGTTTGGGATTTATTTTCAAGGATGAAAGCTATAGATTAGTGTTTTGCAAAAGCGTAAAGACACTAACTTATAATTTAACACACTCTCAAACTTCAATTATTGGAATTTGAAAGTTCTGTATTGGTGATTTCCTGAAGTATCCACAAATAATCCTCCCGATTCTCCACAAAATCACGATTTGAAATATCAATGATTTTCACCTTGAGTTCGGTTTGATTTTTCAAAAATTCTAAATACCC
>JBBSOJ010000112.1:0-9794 GCA_038259855.1 Flavobacteriales bacterium | reverse complement strand
GCCAAGAACCAGATAGTCTACATTGGCAGCTATCATGGGTTCTAAATATTCTTTGAGCAATTGTCTCATTTCTTCGCCCGTAGCTTTTCCTTCCTCCACCAATTGTACAATTCCTTCTCCGACCTGTTCGATAACCTGTATGCCATGACTGTAGAGATTTGTAGTAGTATGAAAGAGTTCGCTTGAAAGAGTTCCTTTGGTTGCCAAAATACCAATGGCTTTGGTCTGTGTATGCAATGCAGCTGGTTTGATGGCTGGCTCTATTCCAATGAATGGAATGTCATAAGAAGCTCGTAAGGTCTTAATGGCATTCGTGGTAGCGGTATTGCAGGCCACGACAATGATCTTACAACGTTTATCAATGAGCAGTTCGGTGTTTTTGATACTCAAATTTATAATTTCGGTCTGTGTTTTATGACCATAAGGGGCATTGGCGCTGTCAGCAAGATAAATGGTGTTTTCAAATGGGAGCAAGGCATGAATTTCCTGAAAAATGGAAGTGCCTCCAATACCCGAATCAAAAATTCCGATTGCTTCTGTGCTCATGTCTACAAAAATAAAAAAGCCGCTTATTAAAAGCGGCTTTCATCGTTATTTATTTAGGTGTAGCTAATGCTAAAAGAGGGCTCTTAATTAGAATCCTAATTCTTTTTTAACATCTGCCATTAAATCTTTTCCATCGGCCAAAAGAACACCACCACCTTGTGTGGAGTCTAAAACGTATTGGAAACCTTGCGCTTTAGCAACTTTCTGAATCGCTACTTTTGCTTTTTCGAAAATTGGTTTCATCAAATCGCCTTCTTTCTTTTGGATATCCTCTTGAGCAGTTCCTTGAAATTGACGGATACTTTGTTCAATTGTTTGAACTTCTTCAGCTCTTTTACGGTTTTCTTCTTCCGTTTTTGTCTCAACTTCAGCCTGATACTGTTTTATTTTACCTTGATATTCAGTTGCCATTTCTTGAATTTGAGCTTCATAGGTTTTAGAAAGTTTTTCCAATTCCGTTTTAGCAGTTTTCATTGCTGGCATGGCCTCAATAAGTTCATTGGTATTGATATGAGCAATTTTACTTTGAGCCTGAGTAAAGCTCATGGCTCCAATAGATAGAATTGCTGCAAATAAAAGGGTCTTAAAATGTTTCATTGTTAAATTTGAATTACTTGTTATTATTAGTGTTTAATTATTTTGGGGTAAAGAATCAGTCTTTACTTTTTGTGCTTCACGTTCTTCTTTAGCTTTTTTCCGATCTGCAAGTATCTGTGCTTTTCGTTCTTCCAATTCTTGTCTGCGTCGTTCACGATCAGACAATAATTGTGCCTTTTTTTCCACCGCTGTTGGCTCTTTTGGGAGACCTGCGCTAGTCGTGGTCTGTGGTTTTACTTCAATTTTTTGAACCGATGTTGTATCGCTTGGTTTTGGCGTCAAAGAACTATTATTGATGCTGTCTCTATCGGCTTTCGCTTTTGCACGATCATCCAAAATTTTCTGACGTCTCGCTTCAGCTGCCGCTTTTAAAGAGTCACGAGTTTGCATCTGTGCGGCTCTCCGTGCATCTACTTCTTTTTCTCGAGCTGATTTTTTCTCTTCCAACGCTTTTTCCCGTTCTTCCAATTCTTCATTGATAACAGGTACAACGTCTTCTTGTTCTGCCTCTCTACGCTCTACTTTGTTCTTTGCTTGAGTTCGTTTAGAAGAACGTGTTATACTTCTTAAAACCAATTCGCTAATGTCAAATCGATCTGCAGAATACAGCATTACCACATCGGCCGATTTGTCAAAAATGAAATCGTATTGCTTATTACCCGCTATTTCCTGTACCGCTGAAAAAATCTGATCCTGGATGGGCTGAATAAGTTGTTCTTTCTGAATCATTAAATCCCCATTTGGACCAAAACGTTTCTGTTGGTAATCTAAAATTTCAGCTTCTTCGAACGAGATGTCTTCCAATCGCTCCTCATAAAGTTCTTTGGTCAACAAGACACGCTCACCGTTCAATTGCTTCTTTTTAGTATCAATGGCTGATAAACGTTGTTCGATATCAACTTTCCATTGTTGCACTTTTCCATCTAGTTGCACCGTCGCATCTTGATATTCTGGTACGTTCTGTAATATGTATTCGGTATCGATATAACCGATTCGAACGCCACGCTGCGCAGTTGCAAATTGGCTTGTTAAGCTACATAGTATCAATAAAAAAAGAACTTTCAATGTCATTTGTCTTGCTAATTGCTTTCTAAAGTACAAATGGTTACCCTTTTGTTCAGATGCCATTGTATATTTAAAATTTAGAACAAGATATTTCATCAGTGTGTGATTTTATGATTTCTTATATACCTAAAATGACACTTACTGAATGTTGATGTGCTCATTTAGAGATAATATTTTTCAAATTAACGAAATATATTCCAAAAAATTTTAACAGCACAATTAAATCGTCAAATCTACATTAGAAAATATCGTGCCAAACTTAAAATTGTTGTCCGATGATAAAGTGCGTTTCCCATCCATTTTTGGTCGTTTCTCCAGGTAGTGGATCGAATCCATGACCGAAGTCAATTCCCAGTAATCCGAAAGCCGGCATAAATATTCTCAAACCAAGACCTGCGGATCTTTGAATATCGAATGGGTTGTAATCCCTAAAATCATCAAACGAAGCACCACCTTCCAAAAAGCCCAATACAAATATTTTGGCTTGACCTTCCAATGTTATAGGGTAACGTAATTCTAATGAGAATTTATTATAGATTGCTCCACCATCTGGTGATGAAAGCGATTGATTTGGATAGCCTCTTAAAGCAATATTTTCCCTTCCGTCCAACGCAAAATTACCAAGACCGTCTCCACCGACAAAGAATCTCTCAAAAGGAATAACACCTCTATCGTTATTGTAGGCTCCGAGATATCCAAATTCCAAATTAGATTTTAAAACTAATTTTTTGACGATACTTTGATACCAATCAAATTTTGTTTTCACTTTATAGAATTCCAACCACTTAAAACGTTCTTGATCAATTTCAGCTCTTCGCTCTAAACCTTGCGCTGTATTCAAATCAAGGCCATCTCTTTCGTTTTTCAGTCCTGTGTAGTCGACACTGCTAAATAGCGAATATGGTATTGATAATTTCGCGGTTATTGCAAAGTTAGAACCACCTTCTGGATAAATAGGATCATTATAAGTGTTATTACGACTCAATCCGATGGTGTAAGCAAGGTTATTTGAATAGCCATCACCGAATGTAAACAAGCCTGTATTGTAATTTTTTAAATTATAATGTTGAAAACTGATGGCTTGAGATAAGGTAAAGTAATCATCGGGCACCGATAAACGTCGAGCTAAACCAACTGTGATTCCGGTGATATTAAAACGTCTGTCTTTATCGGCATCTCTTGTTTGTGCATTGTACAAAAACTGTTTTGTGTGCGACAAGGACGTTGAAAACTGTACGGGACGTTTACCACCTAACCAAGGTTCAGAAAACGAGAAACTATAGGTTTGAAAAAATCGACTGGCCTGCAATCTTAAGGCAAGACTTTGTCCATCCCCTGTAGGTACTGGTTTGTATGCTTCCTTATTGAATAAGTCTTTAATCGCAAAGTTATTAAAAGAGAGTCCCAAAGTCCCTATGAAACCTCCGCCACCGTAACCACCCTGAAGTTCAATCTGGCTCGCTCCTGCTTCGACCACGGCATATTCCATATCAACCGTTCCGTCAGTAGGATTGACATTTTTAAAATTAGGTGAAAGTTGTTGTGCATCAAAAAATCCTAATTGACCAAGTTCCCTTACGGTTCTAACAACATTCTCTTTGCTATATAATTCACCTGGTCGCGTCCTTAATTCTCTATAGATCACATGATCATTGGTCTTGACATTCCCAACAACCGATACATTATTAAAGTATGCTGGTTTCCCTTCTGAGATCCTAATTTCCATATCAATCACGTTACCATCAGCACTGACTTCTACGGGGTTGATCTGTGAAAACAGATATCCATTATTTTGATAAAGATTGGTGATGTCATTCGCATCTGGTCTTGTATCATCAGCAATACGCTTTCTCAATTCAACACCATTATAGGTATCACCTTCATTAAGTCCTAAAACAGTTTGCAAGGTACGATCAGAGTACACGCTGTTACCGACAAACGTGATTTTACCAAACGTATATTTTTCACCTTCCTCAATATTGATATTTATTGAAATGGTTTTATCATTATTTTTTATAATGGAATCAGATAAAATACGGGCATCTCTATAGCCATTTTCCTTATAATTGTCAATGACAGAAACAAGATCGGTTTTGTAGTCGTCCTTTACATATTTTGAACGCTTCAAAAGGCGGATTGGATTCTTCTGCTTGGTATTCTTCATCGACTTACGAAGCTTTTTATCACTGATTTCTTCGTTACCGTTAAAGACAATCTTCTTTACTTTGATTTTTTCTCCCTTATCAATATCGATGGCCATATTCACTCTACTTTTTTCAATAGAATCATTGACCTCGGTGGTTTTTATGGTAACCGCAGTGTTGTAGTAACCGTCTTTCTTATATTTATTGATCAGATAATTTCTTGTCGTTGTGATAAGATTTTCAGTCGCTTTAGCACCTTTGTCAAGCTTGTTTTCTTTGATGATGCCTTCCTTTTTAGACTTTTTGACACCATCAATAGTGACTTCGTTCAATTCAGGAAGGTCGATAAGATTAATTTCCAAATAGGCTACGTTGCCTTCAGTCCTTGCCAGGTAAATATCTATGGCGCTAAAGAGTTTAGAATTCCATAGTTTTTTTAGGGCTGCGCTAATTTCTTCTCCAGGAATAGTTATCTCTTCACCTTTTCTTAAACCAGAATATGTAATGACAGTTTGTTCACTGAAAGTAGTATTACCCGTAACTGAAATTTCGCCAATTACAAATTTTTGGCCATTATTGAATTTAATGTCTTGTGCGGTGATTGTATCAGAAACAATAAATAGGAGGGCAATGAAAAATGAATGGAGGAATGTTTTCAAAAGTATGTTGTTAGCTAAGTTGTTCACTTGTTTTTCCAAATCGGCGTTCTCTATTTTGATAAGCTATCAATGCATCATATAAATCAGATTTTTTAAAATCTGGCCACAAAATTGGTGTAAAATATAATTCAGCATAGGCAATTTGCCACAATAAAAAATTGCTAATTCTTTGCTCACCACTGGTTCTGATCAGCAAATCTACATCTGGTAAATTTTGCGTGTAAAGATGCTTATTAATAATTGATTCGTCAATAGAATCAGAAGAAATTATATTATTTTTAACTTTATGACTTAATTCTTTTACAACGTTTATAAGCTCTTCTCTAGACCCGTAGCTCAAGGCTAAAGTCAAGGTCATTTTACTATTTTGTTGCGTTTTTTCAATTACTTCCAATAGCTCACTATGCGCTTTTTTTGGCAGATCATTTAAATTGCCAATGGCTGATAATTTGATATTGTTGTCTTGTAGTGTTTTGATTTCTTTCTTCAAGGATTTGACGAGAAGTTTCATCAATGTTTGGACTTCTATTTTGGGTCTGTTCCAGTTTTCTGTTGAAAAGGCATATAGCGTTAGATATTCTATCCCAATTTCAGCACTTGCCTCCACTACTTCCCTAACTGATTTTGTGCCATTTTCATGACCAATAACGCGTAAGAATCCTTGTTGTTTGGCCCAGCGCCCATTACCGTCCATGATGATGGCCAGATGTCTTGGAAGTTTGTCCTTATGTATGTCTTTTATATCTCCCACTAAAAATTACAATAACAAGGTTTTTTACCAAACGTGTAGGTCAACGTGATACCCGTAAAAACATACCAATCATTACTATTGGTGTTCCCGAATTGAAATTGCTCTTTGAAATCACCATCTGGTACACTGCCGTCAATCTCGTCACTGAAGGTATAGCGCGCGCCAATTTCTACCGCAAGAATGATGTTGTCAGCGGTTGTTGTTTTAAAGCCCAATGCCATTGGAATGCCATAAGCCCAACTGCTTGTATTTTCAGATTGAAGAATTCCTTGTTCGTTAAAGAAAAAATTGTCATGATTGGCTGCGCTGATTCCCGTATATAAATAAGGAGTGGATTTTGATTGTTCATCATGGAGATTCCAATCGAAGAATGTAAATTCCATACCAGCCGATAGTTCTATAATGTCGTTTTCAAATTCGTAAGCACGTTCCACTCTTCTAGGATCACTGGAGTCTGTATCCAAGCCTTTTAATTTTGCAGCAATGGCTGTGAATCGAAACGAATGTCTCGGGCTTCTGTTCCATTTTAAGACCCCTCCAAATGCGGGATTATTGGGTGCAATGTATTTAGTGGAACCGATGTCACCTATAAAATTACTGGAGCCCAAAAATATCCCAGCCTCATAGATTTGAGATTGACTGGACTGTGCGAAGCAGATACTGAATAAAATGAAGATAAAATATCTCATAAAATTTTAAAAGTTTGCAAATATAATAAATCCTATTAGCCTATAGCAATTAGAATGGAATAGTATTACAGATAAACAGTATTTGCAAGGTTTTATTGTTTAATTGCGCTTGTCTTCGCCCCACAATAGTTTTTTTCGAAGAGTGTCAATAAAGCTTTCATCCAAAAGCTCTACCATTTTTATTTTAAAGTCTGCCTTTTTAATGGTGACAATGGCCGCTTTTGGCAAGGTGGCAATTCGCGAGTCAAGGGAGATTAAGTAATCGTCTTCCCGTCCATCTACTTTTAATTTAATTTCGGTGTCATCTGGTATGACCAAAGGCCGTGCGCTTAAATTATGGGGAGCAATGGGTGTCAACACAAAATTGTTGGCATCTGGAGAAATCACGGGACCTCCGCAGCTCAAGGAGTAGCCTGTAGAGCCTGTTGGCGTAGAAACAATCAAACCATCTGCCCAATAGGAGGTCAAAAACTCATTATTGAGGTGGGTTGACACGGTGATCATGGAGGTCGTATTTTTTCTGCTGACGGCAATTTCGTTTAGCGCGAAATTAGTTTGCAGAAGGTCATTATTCTCCGGATTCGTTTCAATACTCAATAAGGTCCGTTCCGAAATTCTGTATCGTTTTTCGAGAATGCTCGCCATGGCTTTCTCAATCTGATTCACTTGTATGGTTGCTAGAAAACCAAGACGGCCTGTGTTTATACCAACTATTGGGATTCCTAAATTGCGAACGTATGTAATGGCTCTCAAAATAGTGCCGTCGCCACCGATGCTTATCAGCAAATCATAGGAGCTATCGAGATTTTTAAACGTATTGAATGTTTTGAAATCGAGTATATCTTCGTCTTCCTCTCTTATGCATTTTAAAAAGTCAGACTCAATAAAAACGGCTACTTCTCTTTGCACTAAAAATTCTAGAAGCGTTCGGATGCTGTCCTTGGAGGTGCTTTGATAATATTGTCCGTAGATTGCTATTTTCATTATTAAATATCAAGATATTTCTTCAAATAGTCTGAACGCTCCTTAAGGCTTTCAAGATAACTGTCTTCTTCATGGCCAGAAATAATATTATAGCTATATCGTCTAAAGGTTTGTATCACTTCGTTAAGTCCAGAATCCCCAATTTTCAACGTAATTTGTACAAGGCCATTTTCCATCTTGGAGATGAAGGCTCCCAGTAATTTTGCATCATTGGTTTCCACTATTTGACTGACTTCGCTAAACGAATAATCAAGGGCCCCTTTTTCTACAATCAAAACACCGCCAGGTTCAGCGAAAAAAGGTGTTTCATTGAAAAGACCAATGATGTCATTCAATTCAAAATACCCCAAATAAGTATTGAGTTCGCCCAGAACGGGCATTATATTGCATGAGTTTTGGGCGAATTCTTCTAAAACATCCAGCCATGAAGTGGTAGATCGCACAAAAAAACCTTCAAAGGCATAATTACAGTCTGCAATGTTTTTTGATCCTTGGAAGCAATGGGCATCATTTTCGGAAATGCAACCAACATACACGCCGTCATTTTCAATAGGAATGTGTGAATATGTCAATTCATTAAACATCATTTTAAGGTCGCTTACCTTGTCATTTATGTTCAATGGTTTGATGTCGTTTAATATAAATTGTTGCAGTAGCATAAGCTTAAGTATCTGATGCAAATTAATTAAAAATAACCACAAAAGGGATGTTCTACTTCGTATTTTTGTGATTGCAAATACAATGCTATGACAAAATTAAGTGTAAATATCAATAAGATTGCCACCTTGCGAAATGCGAGAGGAGGCGATGTTCCCAACTTGGTCAAATTCGCTCAAGATGTCCAGACTTTTGGCGCGCAAGGCATTACAATTCATCCCCGTCCGGATGAGCGCCATATTCGCTTTAAGGATGTATATGATCTCAAGCCTATCGTAACAACCGAATATAATATTGAAGGTAATCCGAATCGGCAATTTATAGATATGGTATTGGAGGTAAAACCGACGCAGGTTACATTGGTTCCTGATGCTATTGATGCCATTACTTCCAACGCAGGTTGGGACACTATTAAACACCAGGACTATTTAAAAGAAATCATCAAGGAGTTTAAAACTAACGGTATTCGAACGTCCATTTTTGTCGATCCAAATTTAAAGCAAATCGAAGGCGCCAAAGAAACGGGCACCGATCGTGTAGAGTTGTATACGGAAGCTTTTGCACACCATTATAATTTAGGAAATGAAATGGCTATTAAGCCTTATACAGCATGCGCGGTATTGGCCAATCAGCTTGGATTGGGTATCAATGCAGGCCATGATTTATCGTTGGATAATATTAAATTCTTTAAAAATAATATCCCTGAATTGTTAGAAGTTTCCATTGGTCACGCCTTAATTTCTGAAAGTTTATATCTTGGTATCGAGAATGTGGTTAATATGTATTTGCATCGACTTAAATAGCAAAGAATCAGATTCGCAGTTTCGACCTGATTTTCACGCATCAAGCTTAACAGGTCCATATTATTGGTGCGTTTATTCTAATTTTAAAAATTAAAAATGACACTTCATTCAAATATTTTAGGCAGTGGAAAGCCATTCCTTTTTCTCCATGGTTTTTTGGGCATGAGTGATAATTGGAAAACTTTAGGAACCACGTTCAGCGAGCTTGGTTATGAAGTCCACTTGATCGATCAGAGAAACCATGGACGGAGTTTTCACAGCGATGATTTTAGTTATGAGGTCATGTCCGAAGATTTGAAACGTTATATCGATGAGCATCAACTTGAGGATGTGCTGTTATTGGGCCATTCTATGGGTGGAAAAACAGCCATGTTGTTTGCGACCGAGTATCCAGAATTAGTGGATAAATTGATCATAGCAGATATTGCACCCCGTTTTTACCCAATTCACCACGATGCCATACTGAATGGTCTTTCTGCGTTAGATTTTGATATTTTGAAGAGCAGGGGTGAAGCCGATGACGCGCTCGCGTCTTACGTTGTCGATGTTGGTACCAGACAATTTTTACTGAAAAATTTATACTGGGAGAAAAAAGGGCAATTGGCTTTAAGAATGAATTTGGTAGTGTTGCGAGACCAAGTGTCAGAAGTGGGGGAAGCGCTACCGATTCATGCAAGGTTCGACAAAGAGACTTTATTTGTGCGGGGCGATCGGTCAGAATATATAACCTTGCAAGATGAATCCTTGATAAAAACACATTTTCCCAAAGCAACACTTAAAACCGTTTCCAACGCCGGCCATTGGCTTCATGCTGAAAACCCAACGGAATTTTTTGAAGTTGTAAACCATTTTATTAACTAAAATTATATCATCCTTAAAATTATGAATCTAATTATCCG
>JBBSOJ010000111.1:0-9871 GCA_038259855.1 Flavobacteriales bacterium | reverse complement strand
TGAAGCTTCCGTAGTCTTTAAAATCATCAAACGAAATAAATCATTGGAACTTTGCAGAGGGCATTACAGTCATTTCAACGGTTTTGTACTTTTTTTCTAAAAAAGTATGTTTAATAAGTATTTTTTTTG
This sequence comes from Flavobacteriales bacterium, assembly GCA_038259855.1. Taxonomy (GTDB): domain Bacteria; phylum Bacteroidota; class Bacteroidia; order Flavobacteriales; family Flavobacteriaceae; genus JBPOFM01. The sequence goes on along the minus strand of JBBSOJ010000111.1, from coordinate 9,742 downwards.
GGTGTGTTTATTAAAAGCCCCTTTTTGTAAACAGTGGGGAATTTCAGATAAAACTAGGTAAATAGTTGGCTGCTATAAATTTAAACCGTCTTTAAACTTAAAATTCCGTTAAAAAGAGTGGTTTGTCAATTATTCAATCATTAAAAGAAATTTTTACAAATTTCTTAATGCGAATACATATCTACAAATGATATAACAACGATAAAAAACTATAAATAACGGCTCGAATAAAATTAAATAGTGGAAGTGAGTTTATTAAAATTCAAATTTCTTGCCGTCTGCGGCGAGAAAGACCGGTTCAAAAATGGATTCCGCCTCTGACTTAAATTCAGTCAAATCGTTATAGCGTGTCGAGAAATGGCCTAATATAAGCGTTCCGCAGTTGGCCTTTTTAGCTATGGTGGCTGCTTCTTTTGCTGTGGAGTGTTTCGTTTTTGGCGCTAATTTTGCGTTTTGCTCCAAGAAAGTAGATTCGTGATACAATACGTCTACATGTTTAATAATCGGAATAATGGATTCATTATAAGCTGTATCACTGCAAAATGCATAGCTTTTTGAAGGTGTTGGCGCTGTTGTGACCTTTAAATTATCAATCAGCACGCCATCCTTATTTGTGACATCAAATCCTTGCTTAAGCTTACGGAAGTACGCCATTTCGATATTGGCTTCCATGACCGCTGACATATTGAGGTGTCGGTCACCTGGCTTTTCTCTAAATAGAAATCCATTGGTGTAAATACGGTGATCCAAAGGAATGGTGTAGACTTCAACTTTATCATCTTCAAATATCAATTCGGAAGTGGTCGCTGTCAATTCATGAAAAATCAATTTGTAATTAGTCCATGAATCTGATAACTTCATTTGGAGTATGATCACTTCTTTCAAACCTTTTGGACAATAAATGTGTAGATCCGTTTCTCTCGTTAATAATCTAAACGTAGAAATCAATCCTACCAAACCAAAATAATGATCTCCATGAAGATGGGAAATGAAAATATGTTTTATCCGCGCGAATTTGATTTTATTTCGACGCAATTCCACCTGTGTTCCTTCTCCACAATCAATAAGAAATATATGATTGTTTATTTCTAGAACCTGCGCAGTTGGGTTGGTATCAGTTCGAGGAGTGGCACTAAAACATCCAAGAATGGTTAATTTCATTCGTCTTATCTGTTCTTAACTCGTTACATTTCGAATCCCTATGAACTCTAAATCATCAAAAAATGATACATCTCTAAATGTCAAGATCGCGTTCCATGTCTTCCATTTCAATAATATCATGAGCTTCCTTCAAGGTTGGAACGACTGTTAATTCATCTGGAACCTTATTTAAATCAACCTTGTTTGTCACAATAACAAAAGATAGTTTTGCAGCACGATGTTGCTTTGCCAAATCAAGAAATTCATTGATATCCTCTGGAGTTACCGCGGCCATTACTGAAATATTAACGATCACATGATCATTTTTAAATTTCGGATACGTAGACTGCATCTTCTTTACCAATTCAATGATGGTGCTTTTCTCTTGGATGATAGTGGTAATGTTGTCTTCTTTGTCGAATATCATAATCTTAATGTTTTATTTTAGAAGCTAATAGGTAAATGACGGCCATTCTAATAGCAACGCCATTCTGGACCTGGTCTAGTATTATGGCCTGTTTAGAGTCGGCCACATCACTCGTAATTTCTACACCTCTATTGATTGGACCCGGATGCATGATGGTTATCTCCTTGTCCAAGGAATTTAAGAGTTTTTTGTTGAGTCCATATTGTTGGATATATTCTCGTGTTGAAGGAAAATAACTGATATCCATACGTTCATTTTGAACCCGAAGCATATTGGCGACGTCGCACCAATCTAGAGCCTTTTGTAAATTGGTCTCTACTTTTACACCCAACTTATCAATATATTTTGGTAATAATGTTTTAGGTCCACAGACCATAACATTTGCTCCTTGTAATTGCAAGGCAAAAATATTGGACAGCGCTACTCTACTGTGTAAAATATCGCCTACGATAACGACGTTTTTACCCTTAACAGCACCAAGTCGTTCCCTAATGGAATAACTATCCAACAGCGCTTGAGTAGGATGCTCATGAGCGCCATCTCCCGCATTGATGATACTTGCGCTAACATGTTGCGATAAAAACACACTGGCACCAGGATTTGGATGCCGCATCACTACCATATCCACCTTCATTGCCAAAATATTGTTGACGGTATCTATCAACGTTTCTCCTTTGGTCACAGACGATTGTGAAGCAGAAAAATTAATAACATCCGCAGATAACCTTTTTTCCGCCAACTCAAAAGAGAGTTTCGTGCGGGTAGAGTTTTCAAAAAATAGATTGGCTATTGTAATATCTCGGAGCGAAGGTACTTTTTTGATGGGTCGATTGATCACTTCCTTAAAGTGGTCGGCAGTTTCAAAAATTAACTGAATATCTTGTGAATTAAGATATTTTATTCCCAATAAGTGATTGACACTCAATTCGCTCATTTTTATTGTCTTCAGTTTGCAGTCTGCAGTTGGTGGTCATTAGTCTGCGGTTATCGTTGATAAATTAAATTCTAAATCTCGTACTTCTTCACCATTCAAAAAGATTAAACTTACAGACGCATTTCTCAAAAATTCATAAGCTTTCAAGACAGGAAGCATTATTCTAAATAAGTCTCCAGCGTTAGATCCATAAGTAAAAAAGCGGCCTTTGGTCTCATTCATATCTATCTCGTGCATATCATGTGCTCCAAGATTTTCAGGAATGAGTTCTATCAATCTCAAATCAACTTCATGAATAATATCCAAACTTTCGAATGGTCCAAATTCAATAATGACAGAATCTCTTCTTTCAATGTTGTCAAAATTTAGTTTTTCAAATTCTGAAAGGTTCATTTGCGATCCATATTGAACATTTAACAAATAATTCAACTCGTATTAATAATCTTGTTTTTTTGTCTTCGCTATTCTTTTTTCTCTATTCTAGTATCCATACAGTCAATCTTTCTTCAATTATTAATCAAATACACCACATCTTCTCCTTCGTTTTCTACCCAATTCACCTTCACTTTTTCCATATTGATGGCATCAACCTGTCTTCCCCTATAATTGGGTTGAATCGGGAGGTGTCTGCTAAATCGTCTGTCAATTAGGGTTAACAGTTCAATTTCGTTGGGTCTACCAAAGGATTGAATGGCCGTCAGTGCAGCGCGAATACTTCGCCCCGTGTAAAGAACATCGTCAATAAACACGATATTTTTATCTTCTACTATAAAATTGATTTCGGTAGTATTGGCTTCCAAAGGTTTTTCACCTCGTCTAAAATCATCTCTAAAAAAAGTGATATCGAGTAATCCCAACTGGATGTTTTTGATATTATAATCCTCCTTCAGCATTTTGGCCAGACGATTGGCAAGAAATTTTCCACGTGGCTGCAATCCTATCAAGACAGTTTGACTAAAGTCGTTATGGTTTTCAATAAGTTGGCAAGCCAATCGGTGAAGTATGATATTTACTTCTTTTGCGTTAAGTAAAACTTTTTGGCCCATAGTGTTTCCAAACGTGGTTGGTTCACAAAGTTAGAATAAAAAATGGTCTTCACAATGGTTTTTTAGATCGCATAATTCTAAAGAATCCATAACTTGAGACCTATTGGTATTAAAAAAGCCTCCAATGTTCATTGGAGGCTTTTGTTATATAAATGATTCAGGAATTACTTTGTTTTCCCGTCCATTTTATCTTTAAGAGCTTGTAAGGCATCATTGGCATCTCCTAATGTAGGTTTTGCTTCTGCTGCACTAGCTTCTGCTTTAGCAACAGCCGCTTTTACATTTGCAATTTCTTCTTCTCTAAAGATCGCCGTATGAGATGCAACAACACGTTTGAATTCTTTATTGAACTCAATGATCTTGAATTCGGCGGTATCGCCTTTTTTCAATTTCTTACCATCTTCTTGTTCTAGATGACGTGAAGGTACAAATGCAACGATATCTTCATTAAATTCGATAGTCGCTCCTTTGTCTACGATATCAGCGATTTCTGCTTTATGGGTAGTTCCCAAAGCGAATTCTGTTTCGTATTTATCCCAAGGGTTTTCAGTGGTTTGTTTATGACCTAAACTTAATTTACGTCCATCAACATCCAATTCCAATACAAGGACTTCCAAAGTATCTCCTACATTACAGAACTCACTTGGATGCTTGATCTTTTTAGTCCAAGATAAATCGGAGATGTAAATCAATCCGTCAATACCTTCTTCTAATTCAACAAATACACCAAAGTTTGTAAAGTTACGCACGATACCAGAATGTTTAGAACCTACTGGATATTTAGTTGTAATATCAGTCCATGGATCTGGCGTTAATTGTTTGATACCAAGAGACATCTTACGATCTTCTCTGTCTAACGTTAAGATAACCGCATCAATCATATCACCGACGTTTACGAAATCTTGTGCAGAACGTAAATGGGTTGACCATGACATTTCACTTACGTGAACCAAGCCTTCAACACCTTCTTCAACTTCGATAAAGGCGCCGTAGTCAGCAATAACCACCACTTTTCCTTTTACTTTGTCTCCGATTTTCACATCTTCGCCCAACGCTTCCCAAGGGTGTTTGCTCAATTGTTTTAAACCTAATTGGATTCTTGATTTATCTTCATCAAAATCAAGGATCACAACGTTTAATTTTTGATCTAACTCAACGATTTCGTTTGGATGGTTGATACGTGACCAAGAAAGGTCTGTAATGTGAACCAATCCATCAACGCCACCAAGATCGATAAAGACACCATACGATGTGATGTTTTTAACAACACCTTCCAATACCTGACCTTTTTCAAGTTGACCAATGATTTCTTTTTTCTGCTCTTCAATATCCGCTTCAATAAGCGCTTTGTGAGAGACAACGATATTTTTGAATTCGTGGTTGATTTTCACAACTTTAAACTCCATCGTTTTATTTACGTACTGATCGTAATCTCTAATAGGTTTAACATCAATTTGAGAACCTGGCAAGAATGCTTCAATACCAAATACGTCAACGATCATACCACCTTTAGTTCTGCATTTGATGAATCCGTTAACGATTTCACCTGTATCATGTGCATTGTTAACACGATCCCATGCTTTGATCACTCTCGCTTTTCTGTGAGATAATACCAATTGCCCTGTCGCATCTTCACGAACGTCAATCAATACTTCTACTTTATCACCAACTTTTAAGTTAGGATTGTAACGGAATTCGTTAAGTGAGATAACACCTTCAGATTTTGCATTGATGTCAATGATCGCATCACGATCAGAGATGTGAATAACTTCACCTTCAACAACTTCATCATCTAAAGTATCTACGAAATTTTCAGATACTAATTTTTCAAATTCTAAAAGTTTTTCATCATCAACTTGCTCAATTCCTTCTTCGTAATTGTGCCAGTTAAATTCTTTTAAGAACTTTTCAGGATTTGCTTGTGCTTCCGATACCGCTGGTTTCGGGGCTTCAACTGTTGCAGTTTCTGTAGTTTCCACTGCGCTTTCTGTTGCTGTAGTAGACTCTACGTCAGCTTGTTTTGTTTCTTTTTCAGACATTTGCTGAATACTAGTTTGTATTCTGTATGTTATTGGAAGATTGAAGCGACTACCACACAGAAGTGTTATTGTTTTTTTATCTTATTCCTTTCTCTATCCAAGATTTCGCTAAAAGGAGTGCAAAAATAAACTATTTATATTTGATTTCCAAACATATAAAACCTCATTTGCCCAGCAATATAAAAAAGTTTTATAGATAAAGTTGTTAGAATTCTTAACTGCATTTTAACACTAAAATTGGTATCTTTAGAACATAATTAATCTTAAAAATAAAAAAAATGGTAAAGTCAAAATATCAAAGCGTTCTCAATCTTGGTGAAAAACTAAACATTCAAAATGGTGATGTCAAAGAAGAAAATGGCGTCTTACACATTACGGGAACTGCAAAAAGTCAATACGACAAAGATCTCCTCTGGGATGAAATAAAATCAGTTGGTGGCGACAGTCCGAAAGATATCCAAGCGGATATTAAGGTAGCAGATACCTCTGTATACGCAAGGCATACGGTAAAAAGTGGCGAAACTTTGGGGAAAATTGCAAAGCATTATTATGGAGATGCCTCCAAATATCAAAAGATATTTGCGGCAAATTCAGACATTTTAAAGAACCCTGATTTAATTCATCCAGATCAAGAATTGATCATCCCAAATGAATAGATTTTTTTAAACTTTATAACTAAAGCGACTTTCGAGTCGCTTTTTTTTTTCTTGCATAGTGCTCATTTTATTAAAAAAATATGCTATTCCCAAAGAAAAATCAGCAATAATTGAAGCCATAATCATCCTTACAATAATGACGGGAACTTTAATGACCTTTTTGAGTAATGTTAAAAGATTTATTGCCGTTGGAGATGATACCTAATAGTCAGAAAACTTAATGAAATCAATTATATTTGAATTTTAAAATGATGACCTTTATTTTCTGATGGCTTTTAAGGCCAACCTATATAACGTATCGTATTGTTCTTGAACGTTAAGGTCAGAATTATCAAATTCCACGGCATCTTCGGCTTTTTTAAGTGGCGAATCTTCCCGATTGGAATCGATATCATCTCTCAACATAACATTGTCCAGAACGTCTTCATAATTTACATCATCTCCCTTCTCCAATAATTCATGATAGCGACGTTTTGCTCTTGTTTCAGCAGAAGCGTTCATAAAGATTTTCAATTCGGCATCTGGGAACACCACCGTCCCTATATCACGGCCATCCATCACGACACCTTTATTTTTTCCCATCGCTTTCTGTTGTGTCACCAACATTTTACGTACTTCGGAAATTTCGGCAACAGGGCTGACAAAATTAGACACTTCGAGCGTTCTAATATCGTTTTCAACATTAACACCATTCAAAAATACTTCAGCAAAACCTAATGCCTCGTTGAATTTGAAGTCGATCTTTATGGAAGGTAATGCTAAAACTAATTTTTCAATGTCAAATTTTTTATCATCGATACAATCGTGTTGCATCGCATACAACGTGACAGCGCGATACATGGCACCGGTATCTACATACACGTAGCCTAAAGTTTTGGCCAATTGTTTGGCAACGGTGCTTTTACCTGTTGAAGAAAATCCGTCGATAGCAATTGTAATTTTATCCATTATCGTAAATCTATTTGGAGTCCAAAAAAACTGGTATTGGATGCTCCATTATATCTGGCATGCGAATAACTGAAACGCATTTTATTCAATTTAAGACCAATTCCAAAAGATAATCCTGAAAAATTACGTTGGTCCACAATTCGTAATTCTTCTGCCCTTCTGAAATTATATCCCAATCTAACACTAAATCCCTTGTCTGGAAACAATTCGGCTCCTAAAATGGTATGACGCAATGTTTCATTTAAAAATCCAACCTTTTCTTCGGTGCGATTACCATCTAAATCAGTCGTTACGCGAGAGGGATTAGAGACACCTATTGGCCATTTTTGCAAATTTTCAAAAGTTACATGCCAGCGAATAGGGACGTTCTGAAGCGTTTGCGACATCCCGAAATCAACCTCCATCGGCAATCGTTCTTGCAGACCGGCATACGTGGTAAATTGAGTTCCTAAATTTCTAACCACCAATGCTGCATGAAACTCCAATCGTTCATTAATGTACATCGCGGCCAAATCCACAGCACCACCAAGAGAATTATACTGCTCTAATTGAGACGTTATAAACTTGACGTTGGCGCCTAGATAAAAGTCTTCATAAGGTATTTTATAGGCATACCCGAAAGATAAGGCAGCCTCATTACCTGTAAATGTTCCTGTTGAAACGCCATTTAAATCATAACCGTCAAAAGATCCGTAATTGATATATGACATTCCGATGTGCAGAGTGTTTACATGTCGGTCCCAAGTATATGCATAAGCCGCTGTGCCATAACTAATGCCACCGAGATAGCTCGAATAATTCAAAGCCAATTGATTATCCATTTCAACATTAATGGCAGCTGGATTGAATAGCCCGCCGGTGACATCATAATCAAAATTGGTAATGACCTTTCCCCCTAATGCAGCTTGCCGAGGTGATGATACTAAATTAAGGAATTGATAGGTCGCCTCCCCACCAAGCTGTGCACAGATCGGTAATGTAAATACGAAGCATAAAAAACAGGTAATCCTCTTTAGCATAAGCTGGCAAAAGTACTATATCTTCCTTAAACGATTAGAAGTATAATTTATTTTGATTAAAATTTTAGATGAACGTAATTAGTTACGAGTTGTATAGCTTAAACTCTCAAATGTCAAAGCAATTAATATCCAAAAAAAAAGCCGAGATACCTTTTTGGGCACTCGGCTTCAATGATAAGATTCAATATATTATATAAAAGTTTTAGCGTTTGACACTTTCTCGTTTGTTAACGCTTGTTTTAAAACATCGCTCATATCGGTGACATAATGGAATGTCAGACCTTTTAGATAGTCTTGCTTTATTTCTTCAATATCACGTCTGTTTTGCTCACAAAGTAAAATATCAGTAATTCTCGCGCGTTTGGCAGCCAAGATTTTCTCTTTTATACCGCCCACAGGCAATACTTTACCTCGTAACGTGATTTCACCGGTCATTGCCAAATTTTTCTTGACTTTACGTTGTGTAAATAAGGATACCAATGACGTTAACATCGTTACACCCGCACTAGGACCATCTTTAGGCGTAGCACCCTCTGGCACGTGAATGTGAACGTTGTATTTGCTGAATACATCTGAATCAATTCCGAACTCTTCAGCGTTTGATTTAATGTATTCCATAGCGATGGTTGCGGACTCTTTCATTACCGTTCCCAAATTACCCGTAATGGTTAAGGTACCCTTTCCTTTAGAAAGAATCGATTCAATGAACAAAATATCACCTCCGACACTCGTCCATGCGAGACCTGTGACGACACCAGCGACATTATTATTCTCATACTTATCGCGCTGCATTCTTGGAGACCCTAGAACTTCAATAATATCCTCATTGGATACTTTATGATTATACGTCTCTTCCATAGCAAGATTTTTGGCGGCATTACGAACCATTTTAGCTACTTGCTTGTCCAAGCCTCTAACGCCTGATTCACGCGTATATCCTTCAACAATCCGTTCCATTTGCGGCTTCGCAATTTTCAGATCTTTATCGGTCATGCCATGCTCTTTCAGTTGCTTTGGTAATAAATGGCGCTTTCCTATCTCTACTTTCTCTTCAATCGTATACCCTGTAACATCGATGATTTCCATACGATCTCTCAAAGCTGGTTGAATGGTGCTCAAACTATTCGCTGTTGCGATAAACATCACTTTAGAAAGGTCAAAACCCATTTCCAGGAAATTATCGTGAAAATCGGAGTTTTGTTCCGGATCCAAAACCTCCAACATCGCCGACGATGGATCACCTTGATGGCTGTTGGTCAATTTATCAATTTCATCTAAAACAAATACTGGATTCGACGTTCCTGCTTTTTTTAAACTTTGAAGAATTCGACCTGGCATAGCACCGATGTAGGTTTTGCGGTGTCCGCGAATTTCCGCTTCATCTCGCAATCCTCCCAAGGACATCCGCACGTACTCTCTACCCAATGCCTCTGCAATGGATTTTCCGAGCGATGTTTTACCAACACCTGGGGGTCCATAGAGACATAGAATAGGTGATTTCATATCATTCCTTAATTTGAGAACGGCCAAATA
>JBBSOJ010000110.1:0-9935 GCA_038259855.1 Flavobacteriales bacterium | reverse complement strand
CGGCATCAAGGACGCCTTGGTTATAGATAACACTGGTGTATTTAGAGATAAGGAAGCATTGTCGAGACACTTGAGCTCCAAAGGAGTTGATAAAGTATTATTGACAGCTCCAGGAAAAGGCGTTCCAAATATTGTGCATGGCGTTAATCATCTGCAACACAATCCGGATAAAGAGTCCATATTTTCCGCGGCATCTTGCACAACTAATGCCATTACGCCAGTGCTGAAAGCGATTGAAGATACGTTGGGTGTTAAGCATGGTCATATTGAAACCATTCACGCGTATACGAATGATCAAAATTTAGTCGACAACTTTCATAGTAAATACCGACGTGGACGTGCCGCAGGTTTGAATATGGTAATTACCGAAACCGGCGCCGGAAGTGCTGTTACCAAAGCGTTGCCTTCAATGGATGGAAAGTTAACTTCCAATGCCATTCGTGTGCCTGTACCCAATGGATCTTTGGCAATTTTAAATTTAGAATTGGAAAAAGAAACCTCTTTGGAAGACATCAATAACATCATAAAACGATATGCACTGGAAGGTGATCTTGTCGAACAAATTAAATATGAATTAAGTGACGAGTTGGTATCAAGTGATATCGTTGGCGTTTCCGCACCTGCAATTTTTGACAGTAAAGCGACCATTGTCAGAGCTGATGGTAAAAATGCACTCCTATATATATGGTATGATAATGAGTATGGCTACAGCCATCAAGTAATTCGCTTGGCGAAGTATATTTCTAAAGTCAGACGATTTACTTACTACTAACCAAAAACGAAATTGTATTGAAAAAATTCCTGTTCTAAAAAGAACGGGAATTTTTTTTTGATTCTAAGCAACCTTTTCCGACTTATGGCATCTAATAGGAAATAACCAATTCAACTTTAAATTAATATCTATGAAAAAAACAATACTGATGTTGACCGTCATGCTAAGCATCCAAAGTTGTTGGTGGGGCGGAAACGATGATGATGACTTTACGCCCCAACAATCCTTATCTGCCTATACGCCCATTGTAGTGAAACGGGATGTGCTAGAAGCATCTACGGTTTTTGAAGCATCACGACCGATTGTGAATTCCGGTAAAATTTACTTAAAAGGAACTTTTCTTTTTGTGAATGAACGCAATGAGGGATTTCATGTATTTAACAATGCCAATCCTGAAAACCCAATCAATATTGGCTTCTTGAAAATTGCAGGTTCTTCCGATCTTGCTATTAAAGACGATATCATCTATGCAAATAATGCTGTCGATTTAATCGCTATTGAACCAGACTTTTCGACGTCTTCCATTAGTATTACGAAGCGCATCCCTAACACATTTCCTCAAATGATTTCACCTGATGGATTTAACTACTATAACATCCCTGATGACGAGATCATTATCAATTGGAATCTAACAAATTAAGCCATGAAAAACTATATTATTTTAGGACTCATCTGTATTTTTTTATACAATTGTGATTCTGACAGTTCAGACATTAATATGGCGGTTAATGATTCCGGCCAAGGAGGTTCTTTAGCACGCTTTATAGTAAAAGACAATTATTTATACACTGTAGACATTTTCGGTTTAAATGTGTTCAATATCAGTAACTCTGACAGTCCTGTTAAGGTGAATAATATTCCAATTGGGTTTGCTATCGAAACGTTGTTTAGCTTAAACAATAACTTATACATCGGTTCGCAAAATGGCATGTTCATCTATAACATCGATTCCCCCGAAACACCTACGTACGTTTCGAGTGTGCAGCATTTTACAGCTTGTGACCCTGTTGTCGCAAACGAAACACACGCTTATGTGACGCTTCATGCAGACATTGGCTGTGGTAACACCATTAATGTTCTTGAGACCTACGATATATCGGATATAGAAAATCCATATTTGATTTCGTCGAGAAATCTAACCAGACCAATAGGAATGGGTCTCTATCAGAATTACCTCTTTGTATGTGATGATGAGATAAAGGTCTTTAATATATCTGATCCATCAAATGCCGTCTTGGTTCATGCGATTGACAAAAATGCCTTTGATGTGATCATTTCAAACAATTTACTGATCTTGATTGGAGATAATGGTCTGTACCAATATAGTTTAGATGAGAATAACATTGAAAACACTATAGAATTAAGTACCATCGACATCTAAAATTGTAATTGATTCGTATATAAAAATAGCCTTACTTCTGTGAGGCTATTTCTTTAAAATGAAATATATAATAATTTTAATTTCTTATCTTGTCCGTCTAAACCATCTCAAAAAAACTTAAATGCAATCTTTTAAATCGTTCACTCTTACCTTTATTTTAGTATTATTCTTTATTAATGCAAAGGCACAAGACACATCAACTCAAAATGAGGAAGATGACAAGTTATCTTTAACTGAAAGTACCATCGGTAACCAATTTGAATACGTTATTCAAAAATCATATAGCTACCAAGAATTTAAAAACGTTAAAAAATCTTGGCTGTACGAGTTGAAAGCCCACACGCTGGATTCTCTTGAAGCAGTAAAGGATGATTTGACCAGCACTCAAAAGATTGTCGATAGTTTAAATCAGGATATTGTAACCCTAAAATCAAATTTGTCCAACACGAAATCAAGTTTGGACAGTACGATTGACGAGAAAGATAATATGGCCTTATTCGGAATTCCGATGAGCAAAACCAATTACAGCACCATCATGTGGAGCGTCATTGGTGTTTTATTGGCGCTGTTGCTTTTATTTATGTATAAATTTAGAAACAGCAATTCAGTCACACGCGCATCAAAAAAATCGCTTTCTGATATTGAAGAAGAATTTGAAGAACATAGGCGAACGGCATTGGAACGTGAACAAATCGTAAGAAGGCAACTGCAAGACGAGTTGAACAAACAAAAAAAACCTAAATAAAAATAACCAAATCCAGAACGAGAGTTCTGGATTTTTTTTATCAAACTATTCGCTTAAGACTGCTTACTTTTTTTCGCATCTTTGCAGTCACAATTGTTTAATATGCGAATCGATATCATTACAGTATTACCAGAACTTTTAAAAAGTCCTTTTGAAGCATCCATTTTAAAAAGGGCCATTGAGGCAAATCTGGTAAGTGTTCATTTTCATAATTTAAGAGATTATACGTCAGATCGCTATAAGTCAGTCGATGATACACAATTTGGCGGTGGCGCAGGAATGGTAATGATGGTTGAACCGATAGATAAATGTATTACCCAACTACAATCAGAACGTTCGTATGATGATATCATTTATATGACACCAGACGGAAAAACACTCAACCAAGGAATGGCCAATCACTTATCCTTAAAGGAAAATATAATCATACTTTGTGGGCATTATAAAGGAGTGGATCAACGTGTACGCGATATGTTTGTAACTAAAGAAATATCGATAGGCGACTATGTGCTCTCTGGTGGTGAGCTTGGCGCTGCAGTTCTCTGTGACGCCATCATAAGACTGATCCCAGGCGTATTGGGCAATGAGACTTCTGCCCTAACCGATTCATTTCAAGACAATTTATTGGCGCCACCCATTTATACAAAACCAAGAGAATATAAAGGACATAAAGTACCAGAGCTTCTATTTAGCGGGAATTTTCCAAAAATTGAAAAATGGCGCGAAGAACAGGCCTATCAACGTACTAAAGAGCGACGTCCTGACTTGTTGGATGACTGATTATCAGCACTCCTAAAGTGTCATAAAATTTATTGCATTTTAATTGCTAATCATTAAATATTAATTACTTTTGCAACCTATTTCAGATTAACCTCTGGCGATATCCGTGAATGTTGGTTTGAATCAATTTAAATTTATAAAAAGATGAACTCTTTAGTAAAATTTGTACAAGACGAATTCGTAGAAAAAAAAGAATTACCTGATTTTAGTGCTGGTGATACCATCACTGTATTTTATGAAATCCGTGAAGGTGATAAAAAACGAACACAGTTCTTTAAAGGTGTTGTGTTACAAAGAAAAGGAAGTGGAAGCTCTGAAACTTTCACGATCCGTAAAATGTCTGGGACTGTTGGTGTTGAACGTATCTTTCCATTAAACCTGCCTGCGCTTCAAAAAATTGAAGTGAACAAGCAAGGTAAAGTTAGACGTTCTAGAATTTATTACTTCAGAGGTCTTACTGGTAAAAAAGCAAGAATCAAAGAAAAAAGAAATTAAGTTATATTTCTTATATATCATAAAAGCCTTGAGAAATCAAGGCTTTTTTAGGTTATGAACTTTTGTTAATAAGTAAGGTTTATAACCTGTTGAAAACTAAAGGATTGAATAGTTCAGGGGTTTTCATTTTCTTTCGTATATTTATAAAACAATTGAACGACAGAGTTCTTCTGGTTTCAACTTTAAAATTGAATTAGCGTTAAATTAAATAGAACAACGTTCTTTATTAACTTGTTTTTTGAGATTTTATCTAACGCATGTTTGCGTATTCAAAATCAAAATACGTCTAGAAATTAGTTTGTTTTTACAGCTATCAAACCTAAACGTTAAAAGTTTCCGAAAAAAGATCGCATCGCAAGTATAGGTCAAGGACAGAAACAGCATTATGGAAAATTTTAAATCGTGCAAGCGAGGTAGAATTTAGAGAATATCAAGAAAAACAGTACACAGAAATTTAGTAGCTTCAAGTCAATACATTTTGAAAGTTGTGAAAAATTTCATTGAAATAGTAAAATTTGAATTGAAAAAAACGATTTGGAATTAAAATTCTGGTCGCTTGAGATAGCAGTAATGTTATATAGATTCTAAAGTTATTATTTCGAGAAAGCCATGTCAGAGTAGTTTATCTACCGTGATATGGCTTTTGTTTTTTATTGCCATCCCTCCTTTTTATTCGCTGTTTCATTTAGTATATTTGTTACCTTCTAAATATTTTAATTTCTTACAATAAACGATTCAATTTATGGCGAATACATCCACAATTTTTTATACAATTACAGACGAAGCTCCGGCATTGGCGACACAATCCTTGCTTCCGATTATCAAATCTTTTACCAAATCCTCTGGAATCGATGTCGTTACTAAAGATATTTCTTTAGCAGGACGCATCATCGCCACATTTCCAGAATTACTCAAAGAAGAACAAAAACTAGTTGATGCCTTACAAGAATTGGGTAATTTAGCGACGAAACCAGAAGCAAATATCATTAAGCTTCCTAATATCAGTGCTTCCATACCACAATTGGTAGAAGCGATTAGCGAATTGCAATCTAAAGGTTATAACCTCCCAAACTACCCAGATAGTCCAAAAAATGATGATGATAAAAGTATCAAATCACGCTATGATAAAATTAAAGGCAGTGCCGTCAACCCTGTATTGCGTGAAGGAAATTCGGATAGACGCGCTCCAAAAGCTGTAAAGAATTACGCCAAAAAACATCCACATTCCATGGGGGCTTGGTCCGCAGATTCAAAGACCCACGTATCTACAATGAGTCATGGCGATTTTTTCCATACGGAGAAATCGGTCACGCTAGAACATGACACGCATGTAATGATCGAACATACCAATACTGACGGAGAAAAAACAGTTTTAAAGTCGAAATTACCATTATTAGAGGGAGAAATAATCGATGCATCGGTTATGAGAAAAAAGGCATTAATCGAGTTCTTATCCGAACAGATCAAAGATGCCAAAGACAAAAATGTACTGTTTTCATTACACATGAAAGCAACAATGATGAAGGTATCCGACCCCATTATATTTGGTCACGCCGTCAGAATCTTTTTCAAGGACCTGTTTGATGCGAATCAATCCACTTTTGATGCCATTGGCGTTGACGTTAATAATGGTTTTGGAAATTTAGTTGAGAAACTGAAAGAACTTCATGAAGATAAGCGTAAAGATATCCAATCGGAGATTGAATCGGCCTTTTCCAACGGACCGAGTGTTGCTATGGTCAATTCTGATAAGGGCATTACAAACCTTCATGTACCGAGTGATGTGATTATTGATGCGTCAATGCCAGCAATGATTCGAACATCAGGACAAATGTGGAATGCGAAAGGACATCAACAAGATACAAAAGCCGTCATTCCCGATAGTAGTTATGCTGGTATTTACAGTGCAACCATCGATTTTTGTAAAAAACATGGTGCCTTTGATCCTTCAACCATGGGAACAGTTCCGAATGTCGGATTGATGGCACAAAAAGCTGAAGAATACGGGTCTCATGATAAAACCTTTGAAATTGCCTCCAAAGGAAGTGTACGTGTAATCAACAGTGATGGTCATACGTTACTAGAACACGAAGTTGAAGCTGGCGATATTTGGAGAATGTGCCAAACGAAGGATGCGCCCGTTCAAGATTGGGTAAAATTAGCAGTATCTAGAGCAACGGCAACCCAAACTCCTACCGTATTTTGGTTAGATGATGAAAGAGCCCACGACAGGGAATTGATAAAAAAAGTGCAACTATATTTGAAAGATCACGTCACTAGCGGATTAGATATTCAGATCCTGTCTCCTATAGACGCAACACATTTTACACTTAATAGAATAAAGGAAGGAAAAGATGCTATTTCTGTAAGCGGTAATGTGTTGAGAGATTATCTTACTGACCTATTTCCTATATTGGAATTAGGGACAAGTGCCAAAATGCTATCGATAGTACCATTAATGAATGGCGGCGGACTTTTTGAAACTGGTGCAGGTGGTTCAGCCCCAAAACACGTAGAACAATTTGTTGAGGAAAATCATTTGCGTTGGGATTCTTTAGGTGAATTTTTAGCTCTGGTGGTATCACTTGAGCATTTAGCCCAAGCAAATAATAATCCCAAAGCCCAGATTCTAGCAGATGCGCTCGACGAAGCTACAGGGAAGCTATTGGATAACGGAAAATCACCATCGAGAAAGGTCAAGGAACTGGACAATAGAGGGAGTCATTTTTATTTATCATTGTATTGGTCAGAAGCGTTGGCCAATCAAAATAAAGATGCCGAACTAAAGGCAGAATTTCAAACATTATATGACGTACTAAAATCAAACGAAGATCGCATTGTTAAAGAACTCAATGAAGTTCAAGGACATGAAGTGGATCTTGGTGGTTATTATGAACCAAATGATGCACAGGTCATAAATGCCATGAGACCAAGCAATACGTTCAATACGATTCTCACAAATCGTAAAAAATAGTAATAGGATCATTCTATATTTGTTTAAAAGATATTTAGAATTATTAAACACATTTTAATAAAAGCTCTGTACATTTATAGAGCTTTTTTATTATCAAATTAAATGACCAAATTTTTAAAAGGATTATTTATAATCACCTTCTTGTTTCCGCTGCTGGGTTCTGCACAAGAAAAATTCACCATTAGCGGTATAGTAACGGATGTCAGTAGTAATGAAACCTTAATTGGAGTCAATATTCTATTTCCAGACATACAAGCTGGAACCATTACAAACGAATATGGCTTTTATTCCATTACGCTTCCCAAAGGGACGTATGCATTACAAATAAGCTATCTAGGATTTACAACCGTATCCGAAACCATCGCCCTAACTGAAAATAAAAACATTAATTATAAGCTAACGGAATCTTCTGAAAGTTTGGATGAAGTCATAATTAAGGAGAATGTAGAAAAATTAAATATCAGGAAACCTCAAATGAGTGTAAATGCGTTGAGCATAAATACAATAAAACAAATTCCTGTGGTTCTAGGTGAAGTTGACGTTATAAAATCACTAACATTGTTGCCAGGCGTTACCAATGCGGGAGAGGGCTCATCGGGCTTTAATGTTCGAGGAGGCGCTGCAGATCAAAATTTAATTTTACTGGACGAAGCAACGATCTTTAACTCATCGCATCTTTTTGGTCTTTTTTCCGTTTTTAATCCAGATGCCATCAAAGATCTTAAATTATACAAAGGCGGCATTCCTGCTAAATATGGTGGTCGCGTGTCTTCCGTATTGGATATTTATCAAAAAGAAGGAAATAGCAATGAATTTCATATGAACGGAGGCATCGGCATTGTTTCTAGTCGTATTTTAGCGGAAGGTCCCATTAAGAAAGAAAAAGGATCATTTCTACTCGGCGGCAGAAGCAGTTATGCTCATCTTTTTCTCCCACTTTTTGATATAGATAATGTGGCCTATTTCTATGATTTGAATACAAAATTGAGTTATAAATTAGACGATAAAAACAATATTTATCTTTCAGGTTACTTTGGAAGAGATGTATTTTCAATTTCAGATAGCTTCGAAAACACCTATGGTAATACAGTGGTGAATTTTAGATGGAATCATTTATTTTCAAATCAATTATTTTCAAATGCATCGCTGATTTATTCCGACTATTATTACGGTCTGAATTTAAATTTTGTAGAATTCAACTGGGATTCTGGTATTAAAAATTTTAATTTTAAGTACGATCTCAAACATTATATCAGTAATACCTTTAAATTGGAATATGGTCTGAACAGCATGTATTATACATTTAATCCTGGTGATATAAAACCATCTTCTCCTACTTCTGGATTAAATCCGTTTAAGCTTACTGACAAATATGCCTTTGAGAACGCAATTTATATAGATGCTGAACATCAACTTTCTGACCATCTTACCGTCAGCTACGGCGTACGTTTCAGTTCATTTTTGAGATTGGGACAAAATGGCCTTAATACTTATGAGAATGACAGTCCAGTAAGTTTTAATGAGTCGCTTGGTATCTATGAAAAAGCGGTTCCAACCGGGACTGAATTTACGAGTCGTTCTGACGTTATTGCTTCTTTTGCTAATGTGGAACCTCGTTTGGCTCTTGCTTATCAACTCAATTCCAATACCTCAATAAAGGCCAGTTACAACAGAATGAGCCAATACCTGCATCTACTTTCCAATACCACGTCACCGACACCTCTTGATATCTGGACGCCAAGCGGTAAATATGTAAAACCTCAATTGCTCGACCAAGTAGCTGTAGGCTATTTTAAAACTATTAATGATGACTACTTTTCGTTAGAAGTAGAAAGTTTTTATAAGGTAATTCAAAATAGAATTGACTATGTTGATGGTGCAGATCTTATAGCCAATAACGCCATAGAGCAAATCATTTTAAACGGTGAAGCTAGGGCTTATGGTCTGGAGGTTCTCTTCAGAAAAAATGAAGGCTTGTTAAAGGGATGGATCGCCTATACACTTTCTAAATCAGAACAGCGAACAGAAGGAAGAACGCCCATCGAAACCGGTATAAATAATGGGGCTTGGTATCGCACACCATTCGACAAAACACACGATATATCGGTAACAGCATCTTACGAACTCAATAAAAAATGGATGTTGAGCAGCAACTTTATATTTCAAACCGGACAACCTACCACCTTTCCTAATAGTCAATACGTTTATAACGATATTACAATACCCAACTACGAGGCCAGAAATTCAAGTCGACTTCCAACGTATCATAGATTGGATGTGGCAGCAACTTATAATCCCGATCCCAATTCGGAAAAGCGTTGGAAAGGTGAATGGGTTTTTAGTCTTTACAACGCCTATAACAGAAGAAATGCTGCCTCGATACGATTTGGTGAAAATAGAAATACGGGAGTCAATGAAGCAACACGACTGTCAATTTTTGGAATTATTCCATCCGTTTCTTACAATTTTAAATTCTAGAACATGAAAAATTGTCTTTATATAATAATCCTTCTAGTCTTTACATCTTGTGAAGATGTCATTGATGTTGATCTCAATAATGCACCAGCGAAGCTAGTGATTGATGCCTCTATAGATTGGGTAAAAAATACGCCTGGGAATGAACAAAGCATCAAATTGACTTTATCTGCACCGTATTTTGACTCGGACGTGCCGGCCGCAAATGGCGCCGAGGTAACCATCACCAATAGCTCCAATACCATTTTTAATTTTGAGGAAATAGGTACTACAGGGATTTATGCAACAAATGATTTTATACCCGAACTGAATG
>JBBSOJ010000109.1:0-9948 GCA_038259855.1 Flavobacteriales bacterium | reverse complement strand
TACATATAGATGCCCCCTTTGATCATATTACGGTGGAAATCGGATACCAACGACCCGATATATCGCGATGTGTAAGGTCGGTCACCTTCTTCCATTTGACAATATTTAATGTAATTTTTGACACCTTGTGGAAAGTGATTATAATTGCCTTCGTTCACAGAATAAATTTGACCATCCACTGGAAACTGCATATTGGGATGCGACAGATAAAAAGTACCGATGGCCGGGTTCAACGTAAAGCCATTGACGCCGGCACCAGTGGTATAGACAAGCATCGTTGAGGTGCCATAAACGACGTAACCAGCGGCGACTTGTTTGTGGCCTGGTTGAAGAAAATCTGCAAGCGTTACAGGTGTTCCAATGGGTGTGACCCGTCTGTAGATAGAAAATATGGTCCCCACGGAGACGTTGACATCAATATTCGATGAGCCATCCAAAGGATCGATCAGAACAACGTATTTATTTTGATGGTTTTCATCTTGACTGTTAATCGCGATAAAATCATCTTCTTCTTCACTGGCAATGCCACAAACGATATTTCGATTGGTCATTGTTTGGATGAACTTTTCGTTGGCATACACATCTAATTTTTGCTGGTCTTCGCCTTGAATGTTGACGTCTCCGGCAGCTCCTATGATGTCTACCAAGCCTGCTTTGTTGACTTCATAATTGACGACCTTGGCGGCCAAACGGATGGAATTTATGAGGCTTGAAAGCTCGCCCGACGTGTATTTGAAAGCTGATTGATTTTCAATAATGAACTCGCCGAGCGTCTGATTTTTTTTAGCCATGAAGAATATATAAGTGGGATTAAAGTGATATATTTTAATTTTTGCAAATATCGTTTTTTTTAGCAAACTACAACGTTTTCGTTGGGATTTAATATTTTAATTTCTTTCTGTTTCAACTATATTTACTCAAATTTTAGAGAATGGATTTTTCAATTCGGTTGGCCAATCAAAACGATATGCCACAGGTATATAACTTAATAAAGGAACTTGCGGTTTTTGAGAAAGAACCCGAAGCTGTTGAAGTGACCGTAGATGATTTAATTGCAGATGGTTATGGTGACCACCCGCAATTTACCTGTTTTGTGGCTGAAGTTGGAGTGGACATTCACGGTGCCGCCTTGGTTTACACGCGTTATTCTACTTGGAAAGGGATGGTTCTACATCTAGAAGATCTCATTGTCAACGAGCGAATGCGCGGAACGGGTTTGGGAACCGCCTTATTGGATGAGGTCGTAAAACATGGTCAGAAATTAGGGGTTAGGCGCATCAGTTGGGAAGTCCTGGATTGGAACGAACCTGCAATCGAATTTTATCAGAAAAAAGGAGCCGACGTTAAACGCGATTGGGATGTCGTTCATTTAGATGAAAAAGGAATCAAAAATTACTTATTAAACCTACAGAATGCAAGTATTTAAATTTGGGGGCGCATCCATCAAAGATGCCGCAGGTGTAAAAAATGTGGCCAACGTTTTAAAAAAAGTAGGCTACGAAAAAACGCTGATCGTTGTATCCGCCATGGGAAAGACTACCAATGCCATAGAAGTTGTCATTGACCATTACTTCAACGATAAAAAACAATTGCAAAGCTCGTTGCAGGATGTCAAAAAATATCATAACGAAATTCTTTTGGAGCTTTTTGCAAATGATAAGCATCCGGTTTTTAAAAAGGTATCACTGCTATTTGATGAATTGAGAAGCTTTTTTGAACGTAACAAATCACCCGATTACAATTTTGTGTATGATCAAACCATCGGCTTTGGTGAATTGATAGCTTCCACCATCGTTAGTAGTTATCTGAATGATATTCAGCTAACAAACACTTGGATAGATGTGCGCGATTATATAAAAACAGATAATTATTACCGCCGTGCCAACGTCAATTGGGAAGCCACGCAACAGCAAATAACGTCCACATTCGATAAAAGGAGTCTTAACATCACACAAGGATTTTTGGGAAGTGATGCCAATAATTTTATGACCACGTTGGGTAGGGAAGGCAGTGATTATACAGCCGCGATTTTTGCCTATTGTTTAAATGCAGACAGTGTCACCATTTGGAAAGACGTACCGGGCGTATTAAATGCCGATCCGAGGTACTTTGAGAATGCGCAATTATTAAATCAAATATCCTACCGTGAAGCCATTGAGTTGGCCTTTTATGGCGCTTCGGTGATTCATCCAAAGACATTGCAACCGCTGCAAGGCAAAGAGATTCCGTTGTATGTGAAATCATTTTTAAACCCCGAAAACCCAGGTACAGTGGTAGGTAAAGGGATGGGAATTGAGCCGAATGTACCCTGCTTTATCGTCAAGAAAAACCAAGTATTGATTTCTCTGTCGTCCTTGGATTTTTCATACATTGTTGAAGAAAATATCAGTGAGATATTCAGATTGCTGCATCTATATAAGATGAAAGTGGATGTCATCCAGAATTCCGCCATCAGTTTTTCAGTGTGCGTAGATAATATTTATAATAATCTTGATAAACTGCTTCAACATCTCAAGGCGAAATTCAAAGTAACCTGTCACCCAGAGGTGTCTTTGTACACAGTTAGACACTACAATGAGCAAGCTATCAGTCAATTAGAGACAGGGAAACATGTGCTTTTAAAGCAACTGACCAAAGAAACTGTTCAGATTGTCACTAATTAATAGTTTAGTATTTTTGTACGTATGACCAAACCACCAGATACAGGATTAGTGACCGCTAAAGAAGTCGCCAAAGCAATTCATGCGGACAAATATGGTGTGTTTGGTACCTTTTGTGGTTGGATGCTTATGAAGGTGCTAAAGATCTCTACACTCAATAAGGTTTACAACCGTAATAAGCACCTAAAAGACGTTGAATTTTTAGATGCTATTTTAGATGATTTTCAAATAAAATTCGACATACCTGAAGAGGACTTTAAGCGCTTACCGAAAGAAGGTCCTTATATTACGATTTCCAATCATCCACTTGGTGGTATTGATGGTATTCTACTTTTAAAACTTATGGTGCAACGGCGCGGTGATTTTAAGATCATGGCAAACTTTCTGCTGCACCGTATTGAACCCATGAAACCTTATATATTGGCAGTGAATCCTTTTGAAGATCATAAAGAGGCTAAATCGAGCATTGCAGGATTTAAAAGCGCTATTGGTCATTTAAGAGATGGTCATCCGCTTGGTATTTTTCCTGCCGGTGAAGTTTCCACTTATAAAGACGGGAAGTTGGTGATCGATCGTCCTTGGGAGGAAGCGGCCATGAAGTTGATAAAAAAGGCAGAAGTCCCCGTTATTCCTATCTATTTTCACGCCAAGAACAGTAAGTTGTTCTACAAGCTATCCAAAATCAGTGATACGTTTCGGACGGCCAAATTGCCTTCTGAACTGCTCACGCAAAAAAGACGTACCATTAAAGTAAGGATCGGTCGTCAAATCTCGGTGGAAGATCAAAAGGAGCATGCTACGCTTCCCGAATTTTCAGAGTTTTTGAGAAAGCGGACCTATATGTTGGCCAATACCTTCGAGGATAAAGGCGACAATATTTTGACCAACCTGTCTTCCACATTAAAGGTCCCGAAAACGGTAAAGAACGTTGTGAAGCCTGTGAGCGTTGAGATGATGAAGAAAGAGGTTGATGCTTTGCGCAAAAACGATGGTCGGTTGTTGGAAAGTAAAAACTACGAGGTATTTTTCACCGATGCGAAGGCGATTCCAAATATATTAAGGGAAATTGGCCGTCTGCGCGAAGTGACCTTCCGGGAAGTGGGCGAGGGCACAAATGAGGCCATTGATCTAGATACCTTTGATACCTATTACCACCACATGTTTTTGTGGGACAATGATGCCGATAAATTGGCAGGTGCCTATCGCATGGGTTTGGGCTCACAGATATTTGCACAACATGGTATCGACGGGTTTTATCTCCAGGATCTGTTTCGGTTTGAACCAGAACTTCATAAAATGATGAGCGAATCCATTGAGATGGGTCGCGCCTTTATTATTAGTGAATACCAACTAAAGCCCATGCCCTTGTTTTTACTGTGGAAAGGGATCGTGCACACGACATTGCGATATCCCGAACATAAATTCTTGATTGGTGGTGTTACCATCAGTGATAAATTCACCAATTTCTCAAAATCGCTGATGATTGAATTTATGAAATCCAATTATTACGATCCGTATATAGCGCAATATGTGCACCCAAAGAAAGAATTCAAGGTCAAACTAAAAGACGCGGATAAGGATTTTATCTTCGATGAAACCGAAGCCGACATGATGAAATTCGATAAGATCATTGACGAATTGGAGCCAGGCACGCTGCGATTGCCCGTGTTGATCAAAAAATATATTAAACAGAATGCGAAAGTCATCGCCTTTAATGTCGATCCACTCTTTAACAATGCAGTTGATGGTCTGATGTACATTCGCATTGCCGACTTGCCAGAAAGTACGGTTAAACCCGTTATGGAAGAGTTCCAAGCAGAAATGGAACGTAAATTTACGGAAGAGCATGGTGACACCTAGAGTTTTTAGGCTTTTACTATTTTTTCTGTATACGGCATCTTCACTATCACAATCTCTCACGGGCGTTGTTATGGATGACACTACAAAGCTCCCGATCGAAAGTGCTTCGGTATATTTTGACGGCACCACCATCGGCACGTCCACCAATGATAAGGGTGAGTTTAAGATCGATCTGGTAACAGGCGTTACTGCGCCCTTGATCATTTCCTTTCTTGGCTATCAAAAAACAGTGATCCCCACCTATAGTTCTGAAAATTTTTACCGTGTTCTGCTCACCGAAGATTTGAATATGCTCAACGAAGTAGTCATTTCTGCGGACGATGGCATGTCGCGAGCGCTCAAACTAACCTATTTTAGAAAGGAGTTTTTAGGAAAGACCGAGAATGGCGCATCGTGTACAATTTTGAATGAATCTGATGTGATCTTAAGATTTAATGCCACCAACAATCAATTGACGGCCAGTTCCAGAAAACCAATCATTGTACAAAACGATAATTTGGAATATTTGATCACCTTTGATCTACAGGAATTTTATATTGATTTTAGCTACGTTGATCTTCTTAATGAGCGTTTTTCCGTAAACATGGTGGCCTATTTCGGGACGTCTTTCTATAAAAATTTGGATAGCTTACAGACGCGGAAAACCAAAAGGAAACGAGACAAAGCCTATGAAGGATCGTCCTTGCATTATATGCGAGCCTTAAGCCAAAAACGTTTGGATGAAACCGATTACCAGATATTTGAGAAGCGTTTTAGAATACCCACCTATAAGTATATCGAGGTGCAGCCGCTGGAAAACAGTACTGACGTTAAAGTGACCATCGATAAAAAACTCACCATTCTTTATGATAAAAAGCGACAATCGGTTATCGATGCCAAAGAACCGTTTGTGATAGATATTTACGGAAATTACATGCCGATTGAAGGTGTGCTATTTGGTGGCGATTTGGGAGACCAACGTTTGGGCGATAGTTTGCCGTTTGATTATGAGTTGGGAGGTTGAAGCGGGAAGCTGGGAGGCTTGAAGTGGGAAGCTAGGAGTTTGAAGTTGGGAGGTTGAAGCGGGAAGTTGGGAGGCTTGAAGCTTGAAGTTGGGAGAAGGGAACATTGTGAGGAAAGGACGTTAAGAAGAAGTTAGAGTTTTAAAAAAAGATTTTTTGAGATTGGACGTCGTAATCTTTTTGTATGTTGATTCTTACGCCATAAAACGGCCTTTATTTTTAAATGGCGACTGTTAAAGTTTTTTCCGAACAGGTCGGTTTCATTACGGTTTTTCCGTAAAACGGCTTTGAAACCCGCGCTATAGTATGCATTATCGTTTAACGGTTTTTGAGCCATTTATGTCGATATTTGTGCAGTAATTCTTGCAGGATGTTTTTTTTTTTTTATAATTTAGCACTGTCAGAAACGTTCTTTTGAATTTGTCTATTTCATTAGGATGTTGATGATACTGCATGAGGATCGATACTGATGCATTTTAGTTAGACAGGCGCCTGTTTTTTTAATGTACCCTAACGATTACAAAAGTGATAGCGCAACAAACCGATAAAGGACCTAGACTACTCTTTGTCACTATAGACCCATAGACACACCCATAGACATTTTTTATAGACAAAACTATAGACAGCATAGACAAAAATCTGTGTGTTGGTAGTTTGAAGTAGGAAGTAAAACTTGACCCATACGCCCATATAAAAACAGCGTATGTAGCCGAGCAGATCGCCTATGTAAAAAAACGAGCCTAAAAATTTAAAAACCGCTTTACTTTTTTATAACAAAAAACTCAAATTAAAAACACATGTTATTATGAACTCAAAAATGAAAACAATCACATTATTTTTCTTTATGGTATTTGGAATGACCTTAAGCGCTAATGCGCAGATTACAAAAGGTAATTGGATGGTGGGAGGAGATGCTTTTTATTCTTCTACGGAATATAAATATGCATCAAATGAAGAAAACCAGGAAAGCTCGGTTAAGTTCTATGAAATTAGAGTTAATCCCAACATCGGTTATTTTTTCATCGATAAACTAGCAGGAGGATTACAAATTAATTTGTTATTTAATGAAAATGATTCAAGAGGGAATGCAAATACTACGAATCAATCGTATGGCTTAGGCCCTTTTGTAAGATATTATTTTCTTGATACTGAAAAACAACTCAATGTATTCGCACAAGCAAGTTATTCATTAAGATTTGGAGAAAAATTTGCCAAAGACAACGCTATCGATTGGAGCGGTTACGGTTTACAAGCAGGTACTGTCTTCTTTTTCAATCAAAGTGTTGGTTTAGAATTATCATTAAAATATACAAGTATAACTCAAAAATCTAATGATTTTAAAGTCAACAACTTATTAGTTGGTTTAGGTTTTCAAATTCATTTAGATAGAAAATAAACTATGATATAAAACAAGCGAAAAAAGAGAAAGCCTCTACTAGGTAGAAGCTTCTTCGGTTAAAACTATTATTTAATTCCTTCCTGGTCACAACGATTTGAACCAATCCTGAAAATAAACGCCAATAATAGGTGTCAACTTTAGTTCACCATTGAGTGCGCCTATAAAACTGATGATCCATAAGGCTAAAATAGCGATATTTAAAAACCAACCGATGACTGGTACGAAACTTAATAGAAAGAAACAAATCATAATGCCGAGCGTCTGTCTTATATAAAAGGAAGCAAACGTGTCTTTCTTTTCATTATTCATGACCAAAGCGACAATCCAGCCAATGAGCGTTAAATGCGAAATGATGGCAATATTCTTGCCATCGGACGTCAATTTGTTCACATCAGAATCAAATTCATATGCAGAGCGTTTGGCTTCTCTTGCAAATTCTTTGGCTCCTTTTTTGGCATCGCCTAACAAGTCGTTGAAATCATCATTCAAATTTTTTTCGGACATAGCTCGAGATTTTAGGTTTACCTCTAAAGATAGACAAAAAACGAATTCAATTACAAAAACGCTTTGTCAATCGGCTCCCAGAGCTCTATTTTATGACCGTCATTATCCATAATCCATCCAAACTTGCCGTACTCAAATTCTTGCATTTCGCCAACGATGGTCACCCCTTCATCTTTTAAGACCTTTAATAATTCGACCAAATTTTCAACCCGATAGTTGAACATGCAGTCGCTTTCTGAAGGTTTAAAATAGGTGGTATCTTGAGGAATTGGGCTCCATTGTGTAGAGCAATCATTACCCTCTTGGTCTTTCCACCAAAATGTGCAACCATAGTCATCGGTGTTAAAACCGAGATGTTTTTGGTACCAGTCTTTTGCTGCTTTCGGGTCACTGCTCTTAAAGAACAAGCCTCCAATTCCTGTCACTCTTTTTTTCATTGAAATTTAGGTTTCATTCTCGCGACGTTGAGAATCGATTGCGTTTATTTTTGAGATTGGTTTTAACTTTTATGTGATGACATCGTGCTGATAAAGATGTACAGCGATAAAAATCGACTTCTCATATGTGCTGGTCGATAAGAATAGCATTACCATCAGGATCTAGCAATGTAATACTTGCCGGTCCCGATGTAGCACCGTCGGCTTCAGATTGCAGCGTGATCTGATTCTCTTTGAAGTGCGATTGAATGGCCCGCACATCATCAAACGTTTCTAACGTATTGGCACTTTCATCCCAGCCGGGATTAAATGTGAGTATATTATTCTCAAACATGTCTTGAAAAAGGCCAATGAGTGCGTTGCCATTTTTCATGATAAGGTATTTGCTTTCGAGATTGCCTCCAAATACTGAAAACCCAAGGGTCTCGTAAAACTCTTTTGATACCTCAATGTCTTTGACATTCAAGCTAATTGAAAATGCGCCTAGGTTCATAATATGTTATTTTTTGATATTGGTTTCATATACGTTTATCCATTCCTCTGCGGTCATTTTTGAAGTAAGCTCTCCAATGAGTTTAAATGGAATGTCATCTATTTTTTTGAATCTGATGCAACTTTTTCCCATATCCAACTTGCGGTTGCAATGGTTAGGGTATTCTGACACAAACCAATCATGCAATTCCTTTTTGGCGTACAAACCCATATGATACAGATTGATGGAATTTTTTTGAGACGCAAAACTCATAAATGGTAATGGTTCAGAAGGTTTACAATGATACCCGTTCGGATATTTGGAATGCGGCACATAATAGCCAATCATACCATATTGAATGCCTTCCTCAAATCCTTCGGACAGATGGTCATTGATAGTTTTTCGGAGCATCGACAAGGCTTCTTGACGTTCTTTGGGTGCTTGCCCAATATAATCGTCTGGTGATGTAGCTTTGAGTAACATGCGGGATGGGTTTTAAAGTTTTAAAGTTAACAAAATTCTGCTTTGATTTTGTCAACGATGGTTTGTGCTAACTTTTCATTGCTTTCCACCGTCCAGCCGGCGACGTGCGGCGTGAGCAACACATTGTCTGCGTTGATAAGGTATTGGAAGGCAGCCGGTAGTTCTGTATGGAACATATCCTCAAACGATGTTTTCTCATATTCGAGCACATCGAGTCCGGCTCCGAGAATTTTACCCGAAGTCAATGCTTTGACCATATCTTCGGTGACGACGCTCTTGCCACGGGCGGTGTTGAGCAACCAAAACGGTTTTTTGAACTGATGTATGAATTCAGAATCTACCATGCCGATGGTGTCCTTGGTTTGCGGTGTATGTAAACTCACGATATCTGATTGTTCTTGCAGTTCTGCAAGGCTCACTTGTGTTGCGTTATGGTCACCGACATGTTCTTTTATATCGTAACAAAGCACTGTGACGTCAAAGCCCAGTAGTTTTTTGGCAAACGCTTTTCCCATGTTGCCATAACCAATCAGTCCGATGTTTTTACCATCGAGCTCTATGCCACGGTTTGCTTCACGTTGCCATGTGCCTTGACGCACTTCGCGGTCTGCCTTGTTGAGTTTGTTGAATAAAGAGAGCAGCATGCCCAAGGCGTGTTCTCCAACGGCATTGCGATTGCCTTCGGGTGCCGCGATGAGTTTAATGCCTTTCTGCTGCGCAAAGGGAATGTCGATATTTTCCAACCCTGCTCCGACACGTCCTACAAATTTGAGTCGTGTTGCTTGTTCTAAAAATGCTTGGTCAATGCTGAATCGGCTTCTAATAACAATGCCATCATACATATGGACTTTTGATGCTATCTGATCCTTCGATGCGTTGTAATCTTCGTGGTTCTCAAAACCCAATTCGTTGAGTTGATTGATGAGAAGCGGATGGTTGGTATCGAGATGGAGGATTTTCATAGTACTGTTTTGCGAGCTGAATTCTGACGTTTATATGTTTCAAATTTAGGGAAAGCATCGCGACTTCGCTTACTGTGACTATAAAAAAGAAAAAGAATTTCGATCTTTAAAGTAGCGTATTTTTGGTAACTGAATATTTTTTTAAGAGGGATCGCGTTTGCAAATTGGAT
>JBBSOJ010000108.1:0-9972 GCA_038259855.1 Flavobacteriales bacterium | reverse complement strand
GGCTTATATTGATTAAATATTTGGTCCATTCGCGTTCGGTTGCGAACATCTGCCACAATTGCCTCTACATTATCGAGGCCTTGTTGTCTGAATTCTTGTTGGATATCATAAAGTGCCGACTCTGCGTTATCTACAAGAATTATTTTTTTATAATTATATAAACTTACTTTTCTACAAATTTCACTACCAATTGATCCGGCGGCGCCTGTAATCAGTATAATTTTATTTTCATACTCATCAGTAAGGGTAGGGTTGATAATAGATATCGGATCTCTTCCCAACAAATCTTCAATATTGATTTTTTTAATCTGTCCAATACTCAAATCACCATCTATCCAGTTCTGAACTGGGGGCACAATTTTAACATGAAGGCCCAATTCAAACAAATACCCGGTAATTTGAAGTAAACGGCTGGGTTCAATATTTTGAATGGAGACGATAACCTCATCTATTTTGTTTTTCGAAATTAACTCAGAAGTTATTTTTTGAAGGCTGTAAACAGGCAGCAGGTTGATCTTTTTCCCCACCTTACTTTCATTGTCATCTATAAACCCTATTACTGTATAGCTGTTTTTAGGATCATTGCTAATAGCATCGTAAGTGATCATCCCAGAATTGCCAGCACCAAAAATCAGGACTTTTTTAGTAGCACCAAAATCATTATTTATAGAATTATACAACGATTTTATAGAGAGTTTAAAACCAATAAGTAACAATACATTAAGGAGCAGGTGTATATAAATTATAGACCCCGGAATGTCGAATAGTTCACTATAATTATATTTCCGGCTAAAGTAAGTGGAAATAATCAAGATGGTTGCCAACAAATTAGCGCCAATAATAATATTAATAATGTCCTTGTAGCCTGTAAAACGTACCACACCTTTATGTGACCCTACTGCCAAAAAGCTGATTAATGCTGCTAACAGCATATATGGAACTTGGCCAATCATTACATTGAGATCAAAATCAATTTGGAAGTTGAATCTTATAAAATAGGCCAAAAAGAAAGTAAAAACTACAACCATTAAATCAAAAAGTAGCACTAGCCATTTGGAGGCGTACTTTTGAGATATTTTATGTAGAAATTTGTAAATCATGAATTGAAATAGGTGTTAACTGCTTTTACAATTCTATTGCGTTCAATATCAGTTAAATTTGAACCACTTGGCAAACATAGTCCTTTTTCGAATAATTCATCTGAAACCCCATTGAGATAATTTGGTGCATCCTTAAAAATTGGTTGTTGATGCATAGGTTTCCATAGCGGTCTGGATTCTATGTTCTCATTTTCTAAAGCCAGCCTTAAACCTTCTCTTGTGGATTTAGAGTTTAATAAAATACAAGATAACCAACGGTTTGAAAAACAACCCTCCGGTTCTTGTAGAAATAAAATATTTTTATTGCCTTCAAAAGCATTGACGTAAAACTGATGGTTGGAGCGTCGTTTTGCAACATGGCTATCCAATATTGTCATTTGTCCGCGGCCTATGCCTGCAATGATATTGGACATTCTGTAATTGTATCCAATGTGCGAATGTAAGTAATGGGGGGCATGATCTCGTGCCTGTGTTGCCAAGAAAACTGCTTTTTCTTTTTGTGGCAACGTCTTGGTTACAAGAGCGCCACCTCCAGAGGTCGTGATGATTTTATTACCGTTAAAAGATAGGATTGAAAAATCGCCAAATGTTCCGCATTTTTGACCCTTATAATTACTTCCTAAGGCTTCTGCGCTGTCTTCAATAACTGGAATGTCATATTTTAGTGCGATTTGGTTAATCTCATCTACCTTATAGGGCATCCCGTATAAATGAACAGCAATGATGGCCTTAGGTGTCTTGCCTTTGGCAATTCTATCTTTAATTGCTATTTCAAGCTGCAAAGGGCACATATTCCAGGTCTCTCTCTCGCTATCCACAAAAATAGGTGTTGCACCTTGGTAAACTATAGGATATGCTGAGGCTGAAAAGGTCTTACTTTGACAAATAACTTCATCTCCGTTTGCAACCCCCAGTAAAATAAGACTCAAGTGAAGGGCAGAAGTGCCAGATGCTAATGCAGCAACATAACGATCTTCTTTTAGATAGGACTGTAAATCGATTTCAAAGCCATTTACATTTGGGCCTAACGGGGCTACCCAGTTAGAGTCAAAAGCTTCTTTTATGTAAGCTTGTTCATTACCACTCATATGTGGTGATGACAGCCAAATTTTTGGTTTCATAAGTGAGAATTGTTGAGCAACTGTTGAGGTCGCATTCAATTTCATGTCATTATAGGTGTCTGGGACATGACCTTAATAATCATTAAATATGCGTCAATAAGGCCTCAATAGCCAAATTAAGACGACCAAAAGTAAAAATTTACGATATGAAATCTAATCCTCATTTAAAAGGGCTTTTAATGTTTTTGGTATTTTTACAATGACCGTATATTTCCAAATAGAATTTGCTCAAAGAACGTGATTTTCTTTAGAACTTCCGAGTTTGTTGCTCCGTTTAAACAAACAAAAATGGTCTTGTCATGGCATATTAATAGTGTAGTTAAGGTATTATAAACTAAGTTTTTAAAAATTATGAGCAATTGGCAAAATTCTTTGCAATGGCAAACGTTGTCAAGTGATATGGAGATCATGGCTTACAGAAAGCAAGAGCGCTTCACTTCAGCTAACCTCGGCAACTTTGTTGGAGGTTATCTTTTGATCTATGTTTAAGATTCTTTTTTTCAGAAATATGTAAAGCACTAAGGCATCAAAGACCGTATTTGGGCTGATGGAGTAAAGTTGATCGAGAAAGCTTCAGCGGTGACATATAAAGCATATAAACCAACAAATGTTTTTTACATTCGATGCAGCATAGCTGGTTGAATTGCTCAGCTTATTGAGAACATTAAAAATTCATAAATTGTTACAAAAACAGTGTTAACAGCAAGGTCATCTGCTTTACTCACCATTTATCGCAATATTTATAGGTAATTTCTGTGAGAAGCCAATTGTTTTGTCTTCTTTTTTGTCAGAAAGCAATAATTAATTAAGTATTTTTAACAAAATAAACATTCCAATTGATGGGACTTACGCGGTTTGAGAATTCAGAAAAGTATATCTTATGATTAAGGAGCGTATTTTGATTTTTGGTGCATCAGAACATGCGCGCTGCGTTATTGATATTATTGAACAGGTCAATAATTATCAAATTGTTGGGGTAATTGATCTTTTGATGACCAAAGGGTCAGCTTACCAAGATTATGAGATTTTAGGAAATGTCAACGATTTACCCGAGATTATAGAGATTTATAATGTCCATAAAGGAGTTATTGCTATTGGAGATAATTATTTAAGAAGTAGAAATGCTCAAATTATCAAAATGAGTTCAATTGATTTCTCTTTTGTCTCTGCAATACATCCTTCTGTCATCCTTGGAAAAAACGTCATTGTAGGTAATGGTACAGTCATGATGGCAGGGGTAATTGTTAACAATGACACAACTATTGGTGAACATTGCTATCTTTCAACAAAAGTATCGTTGGGGCATGATTCTGTGCTAGCTGATTTTTCAAGTTTGAGCCCTGGGGTTACCGCTGGAGGGCGCACTACAATTGGTATGTGTTCAGTAGTTGGTATTGGTACAAATATTCTCCACGGAAGAACAATTGGCGATCATTCCGTGATCGGTTCAGGTTCGCTGGTGGTCAAGGATATCGAAAATTATGTAGTGGCTTATGGTAGTCCTGCTAAAGTGGTGAAAACGCGTGAGATTGGTGAAAAATATCTTTAATTAAAAATCTTTAGAATCTGAGTTTTACGGATAAAAATGCATCACATTGCTTTTTGATATTTTTTACCTGCACGGCTTGTATCTTTTACCAAAGATAGGGCGTGATGTTTTGAAAGATCGATAGTAGGATTTGTTTTGGGAGATCTTTTATTTTTGTTTAAGACGACTGCAATGAGACCAGGATCCAATTTATTTTATGTTGGATGCTCTGAATTAGACTATTTATCTGTGTTATATTGATCTGCTTTAATTAATTTTACAAAATGACATTAAGAAATTAAAAAGATGAACATCTTAATAACCTCGGCAGGACGTAGAGTTTCTCTCGTTAAATCTTTTCAAAAAGAGTTGAAAAAAATAGATTCCTCAGGCAAGGTATTTGCTACTGATTCGGATCCATTTTTATCAGCTGCTTGCCAAGTTGCGGACGGTTTTTTTAAGGTTCCACAATTACACGTTGTCAATTACATTGATGTTTTAATCGATTTTTGTAAAATTCATAGTATTAGCTTGATAGTACCTACTATAGATACTGAATTGTTTGAACTTGCAAAAAATAAAGTGCGATTTGAAAAGCAGGGTATTGCTGTTGTCATTTCTTCGGTTGAATTTGTGTCTAAGTGTCGCAATAAAAGACAGATACATAATTTCTTTATACAGCACAATATAACCGTAGCCAAAGAATACGCTAAGGATAATTTTGAACTTCCGCTTTTTATTAAACCTAGTGATGGAAGTAGGAGCGTGGATACCTATTTGATAAGGTCTGAATCAGATTTGACACCGTATCATTTTGAAAATAAAAAATTAATGTTTTTGGAGTATTTGGATCATGATCACTATGATGAATTTACTTGCGATTTATACTTCAGTAAAGACCATAAACTAAAATGTGTAGTGCCTAGAAAAAGATTGGAAGTTAGGGATGGAGAAGTTTATAAAGCATTGACGGTTAACAATTCTTTAATTCCTTATATAAAGAAAAACTTGAAGTACATTGAAGGTGCCGTAGGTTGTCTCACAACCCAATTTTTTATGCACAAAACAGATGAGAAATTAATTTATGGGATAGAAATTAATCCGCGTTTTGGTGGAGGGTATCCATTAACCTATTTATCCGGTGCCAATTTCTCAAAATGGATTATTGAAGAGCACATGTTAGAAAAAACCATTGAAGAAAAATTTGATGTTTGGGAAAGTGATTTATTAATGATTCGTTATGACGATGAAATTTTGGTCCATGGATATAAAGGTTGACCAGAATACAGTCGTTGTTTTTGATTTGGATGACACCCTGTATAATGAATTAGACTATTTAAGGTCAGCTTACAAATCGATAGCGCAACATTTAGATCAGGACAATTGGAAATTGCTTTATTCAAAGATGTTTTCTTTATATCGAAGTAAAATCAACGTTTTTGAGTTTTTGTCCAGTAGTTATGAAATAGAGTTGCGCATGTTGATAGCGATGTATCGGGATCACCAACCAGATATTCAACTTTTTGATGGGGTTATAGAGATCTTACAGGATATACAAACAAGAAATGGAAAAATCGGAATTATAACTGACGGCAGAGCATCTACACAACGTGCAAAAATCCAGAGCCTTGGAATCTTGAATTATATTGATGAGATTATTATCTCTGAAGAATTGGGTTCAGAAAAACCAAGTTTCGCAAATTTTAAGGCAATAGAAAATTCTTT
Organism: Flavobacteriales bacterium; assembly: GCA_038259855.1. Lineage (GTDB taxonomy): Bacteria > Bacteroidota > Bacteroidia > Flavobacteriales > Flavobacteriaceae > JBPOFM01. The sequence continues at coordinate 4,498 of JBBSOJ010000108.1, read as the reverse complement.
AACTGGTACTGTATTTTATTATATAGCTGATAATTTAAAGAAAGATTTTATTGCACCAAATGCATTAGGTTGGAAAACCGTAGGGTTGATCGATAATGGCAAGAATATACATTTCAATTCTCATTTATATATGGAGCGTCAAAACCTGCCTCAAGAATTTATTATTGGTTTTAACGATGTCAAAATTAACTGACACAAAAAATCTAATATTGATCCGTCCCCTTAAACTCCGGCATATCAAGATTTTCTGAGTTATTAATATCTGCCCTGTTAATAACTTTGTCTATCGTTTTTAGTACAATTTTGAAGTCTAGAGCGAATGACAGATGCTCCACATAATAAACATCATACTCAAACTTTTGTTCCCAGCTGATTGTGTTTCTTCCATTTACCTGGGCCCAACCCGTTATTCCCGGTAACACGTCGTGCCTTCTAAATTGTCTTTCATTATAATGTGGTATATATTTTGGTAAGAGCGGCCGGGGTCCAATTAAGCTCATATCACCTTTGAGTATATTAAGTAATTGAGGCAACTCGTCTAAGGAGAGCTTCCTGCAAAAATCACCAATTTTAGTAACGCGCTCTAAAGCAGGTAATAAATTACCATCCTTATCTGTGTTGTCATTCATTGTTTTGAACTTAATAATTGTAAAGAGCTTTCCATTTTTTCCAGTACGTTCTTGATAGAAAAAAGGGTGCCCATTATTAAGAATATACAGACAAATACTAAGAACCAAGAATAAAGGTGAAATAATTAGTAAGCCAACAAATGCGGCTAAAAAGTCTAAAATACGCTTTATGAATACTTTGTATAAGTTCATCGGTCCAAATTATTATAGAGATCCAGCAATTCTTTCCAAACTAAATCCCTTTTATATTTATTAATAATATTTGGCCTAGCATTTTTTGCCAATTCTTTAATTTTATTAGGATTGTTGTGTAGGTGTAACATTGCCTCTTTTAAAGCAGTACTATCTTTAGCGGGGATAATTAAACCGTTGTAATTATGTGTTATTATTTCGTTACAACCATTGATGTCAGTAACAATACACGGTTTTTCCATACAACTCGCCTGTAATACTACATTTGGAAAACCTTCTCTATATGACGGAAGGGTTAGCATACTGCTTAATGCTACATAGGGCCTTATGTCTGCAATGTTCCCAACTTCGTGAATTTTATCATTATTTCTTATTAAAAGTTCAGTGTTGGAATTAATAGGATCTAACTTGTGTTCTTTATATCCAACAAGAATTAATTGAACATGAGAATTGGATTCTGAAATATCATTAAAAGCCTCAATCAGCTCGTTAATCCCTTTATCTTTAACAATCCTCCCAACAAATAAGAACACAGTATCTTTGGTACTTATATTGAGACGCTCCCTAATTTCATCAACGCTTTCTTTAGACACGTTTTTTAAATCATAGTGCTCTGTATCAATGCCATTAGAGCTACCGTTAGCTATTACTTTTAATTTTTCCTTTGAACAAAACTTTTCCTCAATTACGATATCCCTTAAGGCGAAAGAATTTGGTAACACTAAGGTAGCAGAAGAATATGTGAGCTTTTCAACCTTATTTAAAATTTGGCGTTTCAATCCTGTGGCTTCAAGTAAAGGTAAGCCGGCAATAGTATGCAGTCTATGTGGCACACCAGCTAATTTAGCTGCGAACATACCTAGCGTTCCGGCTTTTGGAGTATGAGTATGCACTATAAAAGGCTTTTCTTTTCTAAAAATGCAAAACAACTCGTAAAGGCCCTTTAGATCTTGTAAGGGTGTAATACTTCTAGTCATATTTACTGGAATCGTTCTAATTCCTTCGTTTTGATTGAGTTTGTAAAAATCCCTTGTTTTACTAGATATTCCGATAATTTCGTAATAGTCATTCATAAAACGTAATTGTCCTTTTAATAAAGACCATAATGAACCAGGGATAGTAGAAACACGTATTATTTTTCTCATTATCAATTAGGTATTAAGTAATAAGTATGTGTTTAAATACCACTTTTGAAAAGTATAAAATGACCACACTTGCATACTTTTATCTTCTTTGCCAGAAATATGTTTATTAACCAAATTACTGATATACTCACAATTAAAAATACCTTGAGACTCTAAAAGCGTTGGTTCAATATATGATTCAAGTTCAAGTCTTAAACTTCCTCTAAGCCAATCTCCAACAGGCACACCAAAGCCTTGTTTTGATTTTTCTAAAAACTTGGGAGGGAATTTATCGGCAAATGCTTCCTTAAGAATATATTTTTTATTCCATCCTTTTAATAGGTAATTCTCAGGTAAGGAGTTCGTTAAATCCCAAAGAGTTTTATTTAGAAAAGGAGCTCTACATTCGAGAGAATTGAGCATACTCGTTCTATCAACTTTAACCAACATATCGCCTTCTAAACTCATGTTTCTATCTACCATTCTAAAATCGGTTAAGTTTTTAGGGTTGCGTTGATTATATCTTGATTTGAATTCCTCAAACGTATCTTCAATGACTTTATCGGACTTTAACAATTGTGATTTTTCTGGATCATTGAAAGCTAGTGAGATAATATTCCAATATTGATTACCATCATAGTTGAAAGCCTTTAACAATCGCTTCAATTTAAAGCGTTTTCCTCTATTGTCATCTTTAGTATTTAAGATACCAGATGACATCTTTAAAATTTGTTTATGGGCAGCTTCTGATACCATAGCGGTGTATCTGTTGTTTAATTGGCCCATATAATATTTATTGTAACCTCCAAACACTTCGTCGCCACCATCACCCGTTAGTGCTACCTTAACATAGTCACTTGTGTGTTTGGATACCAGAAATGTTGGCAGGGCAGAAGAATCAGCAAATGGCTCATCAAAATTTAATAAAATCTTATCTATGTCATTTTTGAAATCACCTTCCTTAACTATGAATTGATGATGATTGCTATTGACCAATTTTGCTACTACCTGTGATTTATCGGTTTCATCATAATTTTTCTTTTCAAAGCCAATTGAAAATGTTTCTATTTTTTCACTAGAAATTTCGGCCAAACAATGCGTTACGATTGAAGAATCAACACCCCCAGATAAAAATGTTCCTATGGACACATCGGCAATAGATCTGCTCTCCACACTTTCCATCACTTTGGTATACACCTCTTTTTTTGCGGCATCAAATGAAATGTCTTTCTTCTCAATTAACTTGTGGTTTATAATCTCATGGATTGAGATCTTATCAGTGCTGAGATCAAAATCGATAAAACAATTGCTTGATAATTTAAAAATATCTTGGTATATCGAATAAGGAGCGGGGATATAAGTTAACCTGAAATAAAGGTTTAAAGCTTCTTTAGAAATTTCAGGTTTATGTGGAAGGTAACCTACTATTGACTTTAATTCAGAAGCATAAATAAAATCCGTCTCTGTCTTTGTGTAATACAGTGGTTTTTCCCCAAAAAAGTCTCTAGCAATGAAAACTTTATTTTTTGTCTTGTCGTGAATGCTAAATGCAAACATCCCATCTAATTCTTTAAAAGCCGCTACTCCTTTTTGTTCATAAAGTTTTAAAATAACTTCAGTGTCACTCGTCGTTTTGAATATTGCACCAGAGCTTTCTAGCTGTTGCTTTAAAATTCTATAGTTGTATATTTCTCCATTAAAAACAATTCCGATTTTATTGTCATTGGTGTACATCGGTTGTTTTCCTGTACTTAAATCTATAATGGACAAACGGCGCATAGCCATACCGACAGAGGTTGACCCAGAAGTGTCTATATAAAAACCGTCGTCATCTGGACCACGATGAAAAATGAGCTGGTTCATCTTGGCTAATTCACTTTTCAGTAAAGCTTTATCCTTACTACTTTTGGTTATTATTCCGTTTATTCCGCACATAAAAGTCGATTAATTTTGTATAAACTGATTAAAAATAGAATAAATAGTATCAATTTGGTATTCTTTCGATCTTTGTAAGCTTAATCTACTGTACCTTTCCCGTTCTTCTGGATGATCTCTATAATATACTAAAGCCTTTTGTAAACCTACATGGTCATCATTATTTACCAGAAGTCCGTATTTTACAATGCAGAATTCTCCATCATTTATTATTACGGCTTCATTTTCATTTAATAATTCTAGCGGACCAGACAGACAATTTGTTGAAATACATGGAAGGCCAACAGCCATCGCCTCTAAAAGAGCATTAGGGAAGCCCTCAGTAAACGATGATAGTATAAAACAATTACTATTTCTTAAATGGTCATCTACATTCTTTACTATTCCACCAAGTTTTATTTGATCCACTAAATTATGTTTAATGATTTCTTTTTCTAAGTAGTCATGCAAATCGCCACCACCTAGAATTGTTAACTGAATATTACTTAGGTCCTGTAAAGCACGAATAATCATTATATGGTTTTTCCTCTTATTTAAAGTTCCAGCGGTAATAATCCTTAAAGACTTTTGATCAGTATTTAAGGTTTCTGGTGTTATTGTTTTTGATGGAATTTCTAT
>JBBSOJ010000107.1:0-10148 GCA_038259855.1 Flavobacteriales bacterium | reverse complement strand
CGGTGGAATAAAAATTGAAATCCATATTGGGCATTCCAAATTTTCTCTTTTGCTCTTCTATCAAGGCTAATATTTCGGGGATTTTCCGTTCGGATAGAAATGTGAAGCCATTGCGTTCCATCATCGGTTTGACCTCTGATTGGATGAACTGCTGTGGTGATACGATAGCTCGAATATTATCCATACCATAATTTTGCATCTCTTGTGCATAATATTGATTTTGGAATGACACGTACTGTTGAATCGGTGTGTTAAAAGCCTTAAGACCTTTATCATTTTGAATAAGATGTAGGAAGGTAGGAAAATCGCTGTCTAGATTATAAATGGATTTCGTGACCACTTCCCAATCGGATGGGTAGTCTTTCTGAAACACGACAAGACCAGTTTTGGCATCTACAAAATAATGGGTTTTGTCTTTTGGAGTCAGAATTGCCAATTCCTCACCAAATTCTGTTGCTGAAATGGAATCGGTATTTTTTTCTGGTGCACTTAAGCAGGAAAGAAATATAAGTGAGCTGAAAATTAAAGGATACATTGATTTCATGATGTTTATTTTTTACAACATCGAAATACTTTTAAAATGTCATCACTTTTTGATGAAACTAAATTGCGGAAATTTTTCTATTGTGTTGCCAAGAACGAACAATTTATTATTTTACTGAATACTGAATACTGAATACTGAATACTGAACACTTATTTCCCCGAATCCGCATATTTCTTTTCCAACTGCAATAGCATCTCATTCGTCATTTTCTCCAAATCAAATTGATGGTTCCAGTTCCAATCTTTTCGAGCGTAGCTATCATCAATTGATTTTGGCCAACTATCAGCGATTTTTTGTCTAAAATCAGGAGTGTAGGTGACTATGAAATCTTTTTTATGTTTTTGAATTTCTTTCGCAATGTCTTTAGGCGTAAAACTCATTGCGGCCAAATTATAGGATGAACGAATGCTCAATTGACTGACTGGCGCATCCATAAGTTGAATTGTTGCATCAATTGCATCATCCATAAACATCATAGGGAGTTCTGTGTCTTCAGACAAAAAACTTTCATATTGCCCATCTGTGATTGCCTTATGATAGATTTCTACAGCATAATCCGTCGTGCCACCTCCAGGCATGGTTTTCCAACTGACGATTCCTGGATAGCGGATACTTCTGACATCGACACCGTATTTATCAAAATAATATTCGCACCAGCGTTCGCCTACCTGTTTGGTGATTCCATACACAGTGGTTGGCTCCATAATGGTATGTTGAGGTGTTTGTTGACTTGGTGTTGTCGGTCCAAAAACAGCAATGCTCGATGGCCAGAATACTTTCGAAATGAATTTTGCCTTTGCAAGATTCAACACATGGAACAACGAATTCATATTCAAATCCCATGCTTTCATAGGAAACTTTTCACCTGTGGCACTCAACATCGCCGCCATTAAATAAATGGTATCGATCTTGTGTTTTTCAACACAGATATGGATGGATGCATAATCTTGTGCATCGACAATTTCGAAAATCCCTGAATTAACGATATCAAGATTATTGTAATTGATGTCACTTGCAATAACGTTGTCGTCACCATGCAGTTCTCGCAATTTATAAGTAAGCTCTGATCCAATTTGGCCACAAGCGCCTATAATTAAAATTTTTGAAGACATTTAAAGTTGCTTTTTAGTACAGAGCAAAAGTAATAAGAATATAGTGGTTCGAGAGTTTTCAGCTTTAAATATTAACCATTTTTAAGACGAGCATCGCATATGATTTTATAAATTGCATCAAAGTTTCTATATCTTTACTTCATTATAACCGTTTAATTCAACTTGGTTTTTAGTCTATGAAATATGTCCTTCTATGTTTCAGTTTTTTTATGATAGTAGCCTGTAATGACCAACAAGGTCAAAATACGGTGAACGCTGACTCCGATAAACAGAAGACGCAACGCATCAATGAAGAAGACATCGCCAATCTAAAATATACGGAGTATGTGCTTAGTGCGAGCGCAACAGAAGCTGTGGCGGATTGGCAGACCTATCAGGAGCTGATGATGCAAATGGATTATCTAAAAAAAGCTGACTTCTCATTTTTTAATGGTGAGACTGAATTGATGTCTAATTTTATAAAAGATTTAAGATTGGGAATGCCTTCAGGGGTGTCCAAACCATCCATTGTTGAGCGTTTGGTCGTTGTGGAAACCAAACTTCAAAAACTTCACAGCACATTAAAATTATCAAATAATTCAAAGGAGGAAACATTGACCAACATAAAGGAATTATTGGTTGCAAACTCAAATTTAAATTTTCAAATGAACAAAAAATTTGAACTGGAATCACAAATTATCGAGGATCCTACCATAAATCAAGCCTCTGAAATCAAAACGCTTCAAGACTAAACTTTACACTTTTAGAGTTTATGGGTATTCTATAACTTTATACAGTCAAAACTTTTAAAATCTAAAGGATATAAATTATTGATTTACACAAGTAAAATACTTTTAAAACTATGAATAAAACCAAATTAAAACAACTGGCAGCTGTTTCTGGAATTTCGTTTTTCGCGCTCGTAGCGTGCAAGGACGATTCAAAAAAGGATACAGCTATGGTGGACGAAAGAATACCGGGGATTGAACTTTCAAACATGGATACGCTTGTAAGTCCCAAAGATGATTTTTATAATTACGTCAATGGTAATTGGCAAAAATCAACCGTCATTCCCGATGATGAATCAGTTTGGGGAGGCTTTAGCGTTTTGAGAAAGTCAACACGTAAAGATGTGTTGGACCTCATCAACACCTCCAGAGAACTGAACACCTATGAAGAAGGCACTGATCAAAAGAAAGCCTTGTTGATCTATGAAACAGAATTAGATACAGTTGCGAGGGATGCTGCAGGCATCAAACCGCTTCAACCATACTTGGATAAAATCAATGGTGTTAAAAGTTTAGCTGAACTTCAAACAGTGTTGGCACAAAATGTGGCAATTTCATCACCGTTTATGGGGTTAACGTCGTTTGCGGATTTAAATGATAGCAGCGTGAATGCGCCCTATATAACACCTGGCGGATTGGGATTACCGGACCGTGATTATTATTTAGATCAAGATGAGAAATCAAAAGAAATTCGCCAGCAATATGTAGACCACATCGTAAGAATGTTCAAATTTATTGGTGTTGATGAAGCGAAAGCTCGAAAAGACGCGGAAATGATTTTGGCAATGGAGACTACATTGGCGAAACCACGATTGGATAAAGTAGAGAGTCGCGATATGCGAAATTATAACAATCCCAAAAGTTTGAAGGAATTACAGTCGATGGTACCATCCATCACTTGGAATACCTACTTAAAGGAATTGGGTGTAGAAAAAACACTTGATTCGCTTATGGTCATGCAGCCTAAATATATGACGGCACTACATTCAGTATTGAAGAGCAGTTCCATTGAAGATTTAAAAACCATGGTGCGATGGTCTACGTTGGATAATGCAGCCAGTATGCTAACTACGGAGATGGAAAAAGCCAACTGGGATTTTTATAGTAAAACCCTCAACGGCGCCATTAAACAACAGCCAGCCGACGAACGTGCTTTGGAGACTGTGAGTGGCACAGTCGGAGAAGCCATCGGAAAGGTTTATGTCGACGCAAAGTTTCCACCGGAAGCAAAAGCTAAAGCAGAAAAGATGATCAAAAACATCATCGAAGCCTATCAAGTGCGCATCAAGGCATTGGATTGGATGACTGCTGAAACCAAGCAAAAAGCGATCGAGAAACTGGATAAATTCACAGTTAAAATTGCCTATCCAGACGAATGGGAAGATTATTCAACCTTGGAAGTGAAATCTGGGAATAGTTATGTTGAAAACATGTTGGCCGTTTCAGAATGGGCAACCAAGAAGAATTATTCAGAAATTAATGAACCTGTCGACAAGAAAGAATGGGGCATGCCACCACAAACGGTAAATGCCTATTTTAATCCATTGAATAATGAAATTGTATTTCCAGCAGCGATTTTGCAACCACCATTTTATAACTATAAAGCAGATGATGCCGTAAATTATGGTGGTATCGGGGCTGTTATTGGTCACGAGATTTCACATGCCTTTGATGATTCTGGAGCACGATTTGATGCAGATGGCAATTTGAAAAACTGGTGGACAGACAAAGATCTTGAGGAATTTACCAAGAGAGGAAAAGCATTGGCAGATCAATATAGCAGTGTTGAGGTCGCTGACAGTTTATACATCAATGGTGAATTTACGTTGGGTGAAAACATCGGAGATCTTGGTGGTGTATTGGCTGCTTACGATGGTTTGCAGCAAAGCTTCAAGGATAACGGACGTCCTGAAAAGATGGATGGTTTTACCGCAGAGCAACGATTTTTTATGAGTTGGGCAACCGTGTGGCGAACATTGATGCGCGATGAGGCGTTAAGAACCCGTATAAAAACAGATCCGCATTCACCAGGAATGAACAGAGCGGTGCAACCGTTGAAGAATATTGATGCGTTTTATGCAGCCTTCGATATTAAAGAAGGAGACCCAATGTATTTGTCACCTGATAAGCGGGTACGAATTTGGTAATCTTTAGAAGATATGCATTGAAAAAGGCAGCCATCGGCTGCCTTTTTTTGTTTGTAGATTCACCTGTCAATTTGCGGTTTTCTGCAGCAAGGCATCTTTACTGATTTTTGCAAGGTTGAATTTAGGATCAATTGCCAGCGCCAAATTTAAGGTAGAAATGGCTTTTTCTATATTGTTGACGGTGTCTTCATTGTAGATCACCAACGCTTTTAAGTACGTAAACGCGGCTTTTAAAGAAGCTTCATAAGGTTGTTGACGCTCATAAAAAGCATGTTTCATATCATCCTTTACATTGGTCATCCCATAGTCAATCTTTTCTTGGGCACCAGCTAAATCTTGAAGTTGAATTTTGATATCCGCAATTTCGTAGGCAACATAAGGGTTTGGATTTCTGCTAAATAAAACTTCATAAAATTCAAGTGCCCTTTGTGGTTCATTGAGCGCCTTTAGAGCAAGTGCTTTAACTTCCGTATTTAAATCGGAATCAGTAGCTGTTTTCTCAAAACCTATGGTATTTAGGGCTTCACCGTTTCGACCTTCGGACGCATATAAATAGGCAATGGTATCTCTACGGGCCTGGGTGGGAGCGAGCACTTCCAAATGAGTCATAGCGTTAATGACACCTTGGAGATCACCTTGATCCTTCATTTGTTTGTAGTAGGTCTGAAAATGCTTCTGAAGTTCACTTTTTGTTTGGGCCGTCATATTAAAAGAGATCAGAACGGCAAAGGCAAGTATTACTTTTTTCATAAGAATTATTTTATAATTTCCGCCATAACGGACATATTAATGTATAGGAATTCAACTAATTTAAGGGCTAAATCTATAAAATTAAAAAAGATAAAATCTTAACAATTTGCTAATTATTCAATTTTACTTCAAACTCATAGTTTAGATCCTCAATCAATCTATTGGAATTGATTTGCTTTCCAATGCTGATCGATGTCGTTCTGAATTTTGGGATTGGTAATCCTCTGCTGCGACAAATGGATGTATAATAATCGGATCGTGTGGGATGTGGGGAGGAAGATGCATTATACGTTTGATTCCAATGGTTGCCATGTATGATATTATACATAATCTGAATGCAATCAATACGATGAATCAAATTCACTGGCGCATCCGGATTTTTCAGATCATTTTTTCCTGATAGAAATGTGGCTGGATGACGATCTGGCCCGATCAACCCAGCAAATCTCAAAATCGTGGTATCAAAATGTTTGCTTTTTTTGAAGAGAGCTTCAGCAGCCAAAAGTTGACTACCAGAAGCCGTATCAGGATCTGGAATCATTGTCTCCGTAATGATTGGAAGTGATTCGTCGTCGGCATATACCGATGTCGAACTTATAAAAAGTAGCTGTTTTATCGTAGATTGCTCTATAAAAGGTAGTAAAAGCGCCATATCACCCACAAAGTCTTTTTTTGAATCTTTTCTTAAACCTGGCGGAATATTAAGAATAAGCGTTGTGCTGTTAGAGAGGCAAGCGGCTACATCGCCCTCAATTTGCCCATCTGAAAGTTTTACACTATAAGAATCGATTCCAGCGGATTTTAAAAGTGCCATTTTATCCGTAGAGGTAGTTGTCCCTTTTATAGAATAGCCTTTTCCGATAAAGTATTCGGCCGTAGGCAATCCAAGCCAACCGCAACCTATAATACTGATTTGTTTAGTCAAGAGTGATTGTTTTTTTAATGATGACAGCATCGTTAAGTATAAATGGTTTTGGGATCATGTCCGCAGGTCTTCTAGGAACATCAAACAAAGGGTTGTCTAACATGTCATTGGACGCGTTGTACATCAAAAACTCCATTTTTTGATCTGCAGGAAATGAAAATTCCATTTCAAGAAACTGATCATCCGTTACATAATATCCGAAAAGACGATTGCTCTTTCGGTTGGAAAACACGTGATTTTCATGTTTAGGCACTTCCAAACCATTGATGTTGAATGACAAAAATGTGAAGGATGAATCTGCAAATAGTTCCATTCGATTTATGGACCTCTGTGGCGTAATAAATAACTTTACATGCCTAACATTCGCAATGACGGTATCTTTTTGCGTATCGATGTATGGAAGTGGTAACGGTTTAATAGTTGCTTTTTTGGTATAGGTAAAATTCGTATTGTATTTGCTTGCAAACGTATTAGCTAAAATTTGGGGATGATCATTAGATGTATCGGTCACATATTTTTTGGTCCAATCATCCAAAGTGGTATCGTAGGTTCCCCAAATGGCTACATCGTTATCAGCATCATAGACATATACCAAACTATTGGGTTTGGGGCGATCGTCATTATAATCCGACTTGGTGTGTGCCAATATGAAAAACACACCAGCTGCTGCAAATAAAACGTAGGACCAGCGATTTTTATATCTGGAAAAACCAAATACCGATATGCAAAGGGAAAAGATCAACGACACCAAAATTGTGGAGGCAACTAGCATTTTCAGGCCCAAGCCAACCGGGAACATTTTAACAAATGGCGATAGTATCATCAACGCTGGGAATAATAAGAGCGTCATTAAAATAATGTTGGGTCGCTTTTGGCGCACCAAAATAAAAAGACTTATCAAACCAAAATAGACCGGAATTATAAAGAAGCTCGCGCCTTTTAATTTAACGGCCACTGCGCCACAGATAATCAGCCAGAGAAAAAGCGGAGGTACCGCTAAACTAGCAGTATTTTCAGGTTTGTAAACCCAACTATAAAGCCACATGCAAACAGCGATAGAAACTAATGAGAACGCCCAAATGTAGGCATGACCATTATAAGTAAAGCCCTGCAAAATGTCGTTATATTGAGGATAAATTACACAAAGTAATTTCCAGCCAGCATAACCCACAAGACCATTGATGAGCAAGGCTGCCATACCGGGAAAAAAGGCTTTCAACATCTCTTTGGAATCTAAAGTACGTTTATTGATTCCGTAGAATACCAAACCAATAAAAATCAAAATTGCCAAGATCAGCATGGGCCATATCCATGAAAATGGATATGTGACGGTTTTAAAAATCGGGACGTTAAAGTAGATGTTGTCTTGATCGCTTTTGACATTAGTAAGGTCCGCTTGTGAAAAATAGGTCAGTAGCGGCATCAAATAACTGCCTTGGTGCTCTAAAGTAGTTCTGTCCAATCGTTCATAGGTGTCAAGAGCGGTATGATAGTCGAAATGATCGTCAATAAAGGCAAAATTGAATCCATCAATATTCGCATCTTCGCGAAAGCGAGTCAAATCAGTATCATTGGGAAGCATTTTATAAATGCTGTAAGCCAGAGAATTTGCCACAGGATAGTCAGGATTGGCCTCCGAAAATCCTTGAATCAATTTTTGATTCCCACCGTTGGTTTCCATCAACATATAGCTTGGACCACCGCTCCCACGAGCTTCAAAATTAAGAACGAGCCCGATATCATCTGCCCAAGGATGGGAATTGACAAAAAGCGAAGCACCATTTAAACCCAACTCTTCCGCATCTGAAAATAGGATGATGATGTCGTTTTTGGGGATGTTCGTATCATTTAAAAACGCACGAAGTCCTTCGAGAATGGTCACCACACCCGAGCCAGCATCACTCGCTCCGGGTGACGAATGTGGATTACTGTCATAGTGCGATAATAAAAGCAATGCCTTCGAATTATCGCTTCCTTTTATACGTGCGAGAATGTTTTTTGGGCGAACAAAAGTTCCCCAATCGGTCAATGTATTGCCTTCCTGAATTTGAGTTTCCAGCCCTAAATCTTCAAGTGACTTGATGAGATAGCTTCTAACCGTTTCGTGGTTTTTGGTACCAACAAAATGCGGTTTTTTTGAAATTTCTTTCAGATGAATCAAGGATCTTTGCGACGAAAATTCTGATTTTGGCGCATTTAGATCAGAAATATTATGAGGTATCAATGCGTAAAAACTCCAATATATGGCAAAGATAATGAGTAGTAATGCAATCGCTTTTTTCAGCATGTTGTGAGGGTTTGGTTGGTCTTCTAAAAATACAAAATTAATCGAATGTGCTTCATGTTAGGTTTCATCGCTTATTTTGTCTAATTTTAAATTAACTAAAAAACAAGGACTTATGGGAATAAAGAGCTTTCAAGGCGCTAGAAAATTGCAACAAAAGGATACAGACGCACTTCCTTTGCGGGTGTGTGATTTTATGACGAGAGATTTAATTACGTTCAAGCCCGACCAAAAAGTCATTACCGTTGTTGAATTATTGATCAAACATAAAATATCGGGAGGTCCGGTTGTGAATGATAATAATGAGCTGTTGGGAATCATTTCTGAAGGCGACTGTCTTAAGCAGATCAGTGACAGTCGGTATTATAATATGCCGATGGATGATGATACTGTCGAGCAGCGCATGATAAAAAATGTGGATACTATAGACGGGAACATGAATGTTTTTGATGCAGCCAATGTGTTTTTGGAATCAAAACATCGACGCTTTCCAATACTTCAAGATGGAAAATTAGTGGGACAGATCAGCCAAAAGGATATCTTAAAAGCGGCATTACAAATGAAAGGCCAAAATTGGAATTCCACGACAAAATTGAATTCATCCCACTAACTTTCACGTTTTACCAACGCATAATAGTCACCTTCGATCGGAAGATATCCTTGGTCGTAAACGAAATAGTAAATAGTGCCGATCTTGGTAGTATAAATGCTGGTGAAATAGTTAAAATCAAAACCTTTCTCAATTAGTTTGCTTCGCGACACTTTCGTTTTTTGATCGGGATTTAAATCTTCCAAAATACGATGGTTTTTGCGCAATCGGTTATTGGTGTTTCTGATGAGATTTTTACTGTCTTTATTGATCGTATTATTATAGGAATTCCTGCAGGCATCACTGCAGAATTTCTTGTCAGTGCGACCAACAATCTTTTCACCACATTCAAGACATTCTTTGCTCATTTCTTGTTGTTAGATTCAAAATATAATCACAAGATACAAATTATTCAATTCTGATTTATCAAAGTCCTTTCGCCAAAATGAGCGTATTGGTATCATTCACTTTATCAAAAACCTCGGTTTTATAAAAATGACTGTTCAAAAACTCAATAACGTTGTTTACGGCCTTGCTTTTGGTTTTTTCTAAAGATGCATTGAACAGTACAGAGCCATTGGTTGAAGAAGCCTTTAAAACATCGTTCCAAAAGTCTAGTTTCAAGAAAGCATCGGGCACGCTAATATCAATAAATATATCGATGATGATAAGGTCAAATTGTAAGGTGTTGGCCTGCAAATAAAGTAGGGCATCATCACAGATAATTTCTAGATCATCATTTTCAATTAGATTGAATTCATTCTTTGCAATCTCAATAATTTTTGGATCAATATCGACGGCGGTTATTCGTTGATGAAAGTTAAAATCTTGTCGTAGTGTCTCAATCACACTGCCGCCACCAAGTCCCAAAACTAATATGGAATGAACGTTTTTAAGCTCTATTTTTTCCAATCCAAACTTTAAAATACGCTGAAGGGAGCCATAAGAATAGTTGGCATTTTTGGTATTTAAGTGTTTCTTGCCATTGTACCAAGTGATTTCCAGAGTTCCACTATAATCGGATTTAAT
>JBBSOJ010000106.1:0-10261 GCA_038259855.1 Flavobacteriales bacterium | reverse complement strand
CATCAGTTTTGTTTTTACTTTTATCTACTATCACAGCCCATTTTTTACCATCATCTGAACCATAGATTTTATACTGGTGGAATTTTCCCATAGTTTTACCTAAAAATTCCACATCTTGGTCAGCGAAGTTGATCTGAATCGCATTGATAGTGGAGATCTCACCCAAATCAGTTTGAAACCACTCACCTTTATCGCCAGTGTTCGCGCTCCAATAGGTTTTAATATCTTCATCAACAGCATAGTTGGGTTGATAACTGCCTAAAGTCGATGATGTTTGAACCGGTTTTTGATAATTGAGCAACATCCAGCCAGCAAACATGTCCTTTGTGAAATCTCGTTCTTTTGAAAATTCAGGCAGATATGTCGGATAATCACCATAAGCGGTGTTGCAAAACATCACGTCATCAGTGTCAAATCCAGCTGGCCAAATCCCCAAGCGACGTTCGAAGTTGTTTTTTGTTGAAATGAATATGGTCGAAATATGCCAGTAATTTTCGTTCTTATCCTGAAAAGTGGATCCATGTCCTGCACCTCTTGCAAATCCGCCAGGCTTGTATGAAAACGGATTATGAGCTTGGTATTCATATCCTTCCAATGGGTTTTTACTTACGTAAACGCCATCAGCATAACCGCTAAATTCTGTCCCAGGAGCACCATATTGCATATAATATTTGTCATTGTGTTTGGTCACCCAAGCACCTTCCACAAAAGGTTGTAAAAACACATTATCGTTATATTCTCCAAAACGTTCCCAACCATGATCTTCGGGATGTAATTTTAAAATTGGCTTTGTATAGCCTTCCGATTGCATGGTTTTTGTGTTGATTTTTGTTCCTAAAAGTGGCCAAATATTACTTGACCCCCAATACAAAAACAAATCGTCCGATGCTTCGTCATAATGAAATGCAGGATCCCACGCGCCCACTTTCAATGTATCCACTGCTATTTCCCAATCATCTGTTTTAGGATTGGTGCTTTTCCAGATAGGGAAATCAGATTCCCACGTTGAGCCATAGACATACAACGTATCTTTCATCTTCCAAACGGCAGGTGCGTTTAGATCGTGAATGTATTTGTCATCCCAAAGGAACTTGCGGTAGATAAATTTCCAGTCGAGCATATTGTCACTGTGCCAATAGCCCTCTTGATTGGTGGAAAATAAAAACAAGTCATCTTTAAAATTTACAACAACGGGGTCTGCCGTTGCACGATGTTTCCCTTGGGTGGAAAATCGTTCAAAAGGTGTGTAGCCATAATCGATATTGATAGGATTGCAATAGGTTTTTTGTTGTGCTTCCATTTCGGTTGAAATTGAAAACCACATCAAAAGAGCCATGATCATGTATGTCCTATTCTTGAAATTCATTTTATAAGTTAATCTATTGGGGTTATACTAATTGCTGTTCCTCCTCCTGCGGCAAGATTGAGTTTTAGCTTCGATTTGTTAGTGACTGTTTCTGTTTTTATGGTATAACTTTTTGGGTTCTTTTCCCAATGTGCGTCCTTTCCATCTTGATAGATCATTGCTTTGTACTTTTTATTTGGGGATAGAAAATCCAGGTTAATTTCACTAGTGCGTGGGTTTTCATCTGTAATCGCTCCTAAAAACCATGCTTCAGAATTTTTATCCTTTCTAACAACTGTTAAATAATCACCAGGTTCGGCCTCTAAATATTTAGATGTTTGCCAATCAGCCGGAACATCCTTAATGAATTGAAATGCATCAAGATACCGCTCGTAGTTTTCTGGTAAATCGGCTGCCATTTGCAAAGGGGAATACATGGTGACATACAATGCCAATTGCTTTGCCAAAGTGGTATGTACTTGGTTGGTTTTCGCAGGATCGTAAACATTCATTTTAATTTCGAAAATTCCGGGCGTATAATCCATCGGACCGCCAAGTAATCTTGTAAAAGGCAAGACTGTTTCATGGGAAGGCACATTTCCATTGCTCCAAGCATTAAATTCATTACCACGAGCTGCTTCGGCCGCAATGTAATTAGGATACGTTCTATGATAACCTGTCGGTCTTACCGATTCATGTGAATTGACCATCAACTGATTATCGGCCATTCGTTCCGCTACAAAATTAAAATGCTTGACCATCGCTTGGCCATCATGATATTCGCCACGCGGTATGATTCTGCCCACATAACCAGATTTGACCGCTGGATATTCATACTTTTTCATCAAGTCCATCGCTCTATCCAAATGGCGTTCATAGTTTCCAACAGAGCCAGACGTTTCATGATGCATGATCATTTTCACACCCTTTGATTTGGCATAGTTATTTACTTCTTCAATATCAAAATCTGGATACGGCGTCGTAAAATCAAAAACATCTTCTTTCCAATTGCCAAACCAATCTTCCCAACCAACATTCCAACCTTCGACCAAGACACCATCAAATCCATGTTTGGCGGCAAAATCAATATAGCGTTTCGTGTTTTCTGTCGTGGCGCCATGCTTTCCAGATGGTAACAATTCCTGTGATAAAGAATTTTGTGCATTTTGGCTTCCTGCATAATCCCAAGTAGAGATTCCGACGTGCATTTCCCACCAAATCCCGACATACTTCATAGGTTTAATCCATGAGGTGTCTTCAATTTTGTTGGGTTCATTTAGGTTTAAAATCATTTTAGAACCGACAATATCTCGCGCGTCGTCACTTACCATTATCGTGCGCCATGGCGTGGTGGATGGTGTTCGAAGGTATGCCTTATCACCAATGGCGTTCGGCACTAAATTCGATGTTAATTTGAGATTTTTAGTGTCGACATCCAAGTGCATCACTGGATAATCAGTGACTGCTGCTTCAAAAATATTAAGATACAACCCATCAGAAGATTTCATCATTAATGGTGACTGCACTCGAGAATTATTTTTTATGCTTTGTAATGCAATCCCATTTTCTATATCAATTTTAGAAATATCTATTTGAGAAATTTTGGTTTCATTATAATTGTATTCTTGACTGTCATAATCTCCAGGAAGCCAAAATGACTTGTGATCGCCCGTAAGATTAAATTCTGTATTCTCATCTGAAATAACGAAGTACTTCACGCTTTTTTCCAATGGAAATTCATAACGGAATGCAACACCTTCATCAAATACCTTAAAAACAATATCCAATTTTTTGTTGCTTTCCATTTGGATCAGATGAAAGGTGATCTGATTGTAATGATTTCTGATGGATGCTTCTTCGCCTAAAACTGGTGTCCAGTTTTCATCAAAATTGCTTGTTTCAGAATTTTCAATTTTGAAGTTCGTATTGAGTGACGCATCCTCTTTTAAAGTAATGCCCATCTTGCTGCTTTTGATGACTTCTTTTCCTTTGTAGGACACTCTATAGGTGGGTTCACCAGTCGAAGTCAATTCAAAAGTAACAGTGATGTTCTTTGATGGTGATTCAATTTGTTGTGCATTTAACAGCGTAAATGAACAAAGGAGCAGTATTGAGGGAATGATTTTCATATTATTATATTTTTGAATATCGATAACATTCTGATTATCTAAAAGGTTAACAATGAGCATTCAAACCTCATAAGTTTTTGACACTTACAAGGCTTTATAAGTATTCCTATTTAGTTAATTCAAACTCAACTTTCATCGTGGTATCTGAATTAGTACCTACAAAAACTTCAAATGTTCCCGGTTCTGCAACAAAATCAAGTGTTGAATTGTAAAATTTTAAATCTTCTTCTGTGATTTGGAAGGTGATCGTTTTTGTTTCACCTTTTCTGATTTCAACTTTTTGAAACCCTTTTAACTCTTTAACTGGTCTTGTGACCGACCCAACCAAATCTCTAATATAAAGTTGCACTACTTCCTTACCGTCATAATTTCCAGAGTTTTTAATCTCTACGGACACATCCATACTTCCGTTAGGATTCAATTGTTTGCTGCTCGCCTTGAGGTTTGCATACTCAAAAGTTGTATAACTCAATCCATAACCAAATGGATATAAAGGTTCATTCTTAACATCCAGATAATTTGATTTGAATTTCTCAAATTTCCCTTCCTTATTTCCTAATGGACGGCCCGTATTTTTATGATTGTAAAAAATTGGCACCTGACCAACATTCATAGGGAAGGTTGCTGTCAGTTTTCCTGAAGGATTCACATCGCCAAACAATACATCTGAAATCGCCAGACCTGCTTCACTTCCAGGGAACCAAACATTCAAAATTGCTGGAACATTTTCATTTTCTTCGACAATGGAAAGTGGTCTACCTGTAAATAAGACTAAAACGACCGGCTTTCCAGTTTTCAAAAGGGCATTCAATAAATCTTTCTGAACTTGAGGAATTTGAAGATTGGTGACGCTGCTACTTTCACCACTTAATTCTGCAGATTCACCGATGGCAGCAATAATCACATCCGATTTGGATGCTATGTCGAGCGCTTCGTCCAATAGCTGTTTATCCGTACGATCATCTCTCGGAATATCTTTACCGAACATGGTCACACGTTTTTCATAGTCCAAATCGTAATCGAGATTACTTCCTTTGGCATATAAAATTTTGGCCTTACTTCCTACTACCGTTTTAAGTCCATCAAGAAACGCATTGGATTTTTCTTGTCTTGTTGCAACAGACCACGTTCCAGCCATATTCACACTATTATTTGCCAACGGACCAATCAATGCAATCGTGCCTGACTTTTTAAGTGGCAAAACATTATTATCATTTTTAAGGAGCACCATGGATTCCGAAGCGACCTTTCTGGCAAACGCTCTGTTTTCATTTGTAAATATGTCCTTTTTAGGTCTGCTGACGTCGCAATATCTATAAGGATCATCAAAAAGGCCTAATTTATATTTAGCAACCAACATTCGTTTTACGGCCGTATCAATGTCACTCATGGTCACTTTTCCATCTTCATAAGATTTTTTCAATGTCTTAATAAATGCCGCGGGAATTGCTGGTGAATCACCTGCCATATCCATATCCACTCCAGCTTTTAAGGCTAGTGTGGCCACTTGGTATTCATCACCCATGCCATGCGGCATCATTTCATAAAGTCCTGTATAATCTGTAACAACAAACCCATTGAAACCCCAATCGTCTCTTAACAAATCAGTCAACAACCATTTATTTCCGGTTGCTGGAATACCATCAATTTCGTTAAATGAAGCCATCACAGAACCGACACCAGCATCAATCGCTGCTTTGTAGGGTTCTAAATACTCATTGTACATCCGTATTCTACTCATGTCTACCGTATTGTAATCTCGGCCAGCTTCTGGAGCACCATATAACGCAAAATGTTTGACACATGCCATTAAGGTCGTATTGCTCGACAAATCGTCACCTTGATAGCCTTGCACCATCGCTTTGGCAATTTTACTGCCTAAATAAGGATCTTCACCAGAACCCTCAGATACGCGTCCCCATCTTGGGTCTCGAGAAATGTCCACCATCGGTGAAAACGTCCAGTTGATTCCGTCCGCACTTGCTTCAACGGCAGCCATTCGAGCTGTTTTTTCAATCATGTCCATATCCCATGAACTGGATAATCCCAAAGGAATGGGAAATGTGGTCTCGTAGCCATGAATGACATCCATACCGAATAATAATGGTATTTTCAATCTACTTTTTTCAACTGCCACTTTTTGTACTTCTCTAATCTTCTCAACAGATTTAATGTTGAACAAACCACCTACTTGCCCGTCTTCAATTTTTTTTGCGACATCCGAGCTTTGGGCTTGTCCCGTTGTGATATCACCAGAAACAGGTAAGTTGAGCTGACCAATCTTTTCATCAAGGGTCATTAATTTTATGATGGAATCTGCCTTTTGTTCAAAAGTTAATTTTTTGACAGGGCTTGTTTGGGCCTGAAAGGCATTACAAGATAAAAATGCGGATCCCAAAAGTCCTAAAAAGATAGTTTTGATATTAAATTGATTCATTATTTAGATTTAGAATTAGAAAAAAGCCATGGTAATAATTCGGGTTCAGCAAATGCGGAATCCCAGCTATTGTGATTGTCTTTAGCGTAAAGTGAGAAATTAGGTTTACCTCCATGTTTTAAAAGTCCTCCGACCATGGCCACAGACGCTTGTGGATTTACAACGTCATCATTGGCACCATGAAAAATCCACATGGGGACGGTTTTAGCATAAGCTTCAGTAGCTTCAGGATTTCCTGCGCCACAGATGGCGAAAGCAGCAGAAAATAATTCTGGTTTTCTATAGAGAATTTCAAAGGTCCCCATGCCTCCCATGGATAAACCACCGACATAAATTTGATCTTTACTCACGTAAGGTTTTGTGACAATGTCTTCCATTAAGCCCATCACTAATGTTAACGAGGTTGTTGGAAGGATATCCAAAGGAAATTTTAAAGAGATCGGTTTGGTACTTCTATCCACATTGGCGTTGGCCCAATAGTCACTTTGAGGACATTGGGGAAAAATAACAATGGCAGGAAAGGAGTCTCTATGTGTTACAAACAGCGCACTCCCGTGCGTCAATTGTTTCTCGTTGTCATTGCCTCGCTCGCCCGCCCCGTGAAGAAATAGCACCAAGGGATATTGTTTAGATTCATCAAAATCTTTAGGCAGTAGCATTCTATAATTTAAGGTATCTGTACCTATCATAAAATGCTCCTTGGAGAACGCGTCATTTTGCTGTGCAGATATCTGCAGGCAATTGAAGACTAAAAATAATCCTACAAAGGTTTGTAAATTTTTAAAATTGAATCTCATTGTAAATTTTTATAGTTCTACGGTTTCAAATACAAATTGATGCTCGGGTTCCGTGCGATAGGCATTCAGCCATGGTGAATAGGTTTTGACGGACAAGGTATTTGTGTTCTTATCTACTTTAATAATTCTCAAATATCCAGAATCACCCTTTTCGACACCTTTTACATTTTTTTGATAGTTAGCGAGCATTTGGTATACATTGTTTCCAAAGTCATTTTTAGAAACCAATTGCCCCACACCAGAACCCAGGATATGTCCAGAAAAGACCATTCTAATGTTACGATTGGGCTTAACCAATTTTTCCCATAGTTGTCCACCATCATTGACAGCTTCATCACCAACGTCTTTTCCTACGCCATATTTTTGAGGTAAATACCAATCATCTCCATCTTGTAATGTATTGTCATCATACATATATGAATGAGTATTTAAGATGATTTTATGTTCGGGGTATTGCTTTATGATGCTATCTGCCCACGCAATTGTTTTATTTCTTGGTCCAAATTCGAGTGAAAAAACCAACCATTTCTGACCAATCAAGTCATATTCTGACACACTGTTATCAATGGTCTCTTCCGGGAACAAGCCAATTATATTTGAAATCTCACTATATTTCTGAAATGGGAAATACGCATTGG
Organism: Flavobacteriales bacterium; assembly: GCA_038259855.1. GTDB lineage: Bacteria > Bacteroidota > Bacteroidia > Flavobacteriales > Flavobacteriaceae > JBPOFM01. Next base: position 2,915 of record JBBSOJ010000106.1, on the reverse strand, counting down.
CATAGTCTGTATTTCTCGTATCCGCAAATTTACCTGCCTCACTTCCCATATCATGATTTCCCAGCGCCAAATTATAGGGCACCTTTCCTGAAATCAGAGAAAATCCTTTTTTAGCGACTTCCCATTCCACTTTTGAATTATTTTGAGTGATATCACCTACATGCAGTACGAATGAAAATCGATCTTCATTTTGTTCAATCCATTCCATCTGTTTCATAAAAACTTCAGGAAATTCTTCCATATAGGTTTGCGTATCGGGCAGCACTACAAATTCAAAGCTCTCTTGTGCTTTACAATTGTAAAATACAAAAACAGATACAATGAGTATGTAGTGCTTAATTTCCATTGTTTAATACGTAAAACCGAGTGTGGTCAAACCGTTTTGAATATCTTCATTTTGCATGAATAGATTCCACAATAAACCCGTTCTATAATTTTCAATCATGATTATTTCTGGTCCTTGATCAATGGCCAAATATGCCTCGGCTACCCAAAAGCCAAACTGTGGACTAAAGGCGTCATAAAAACCTGCTGTACCCAATAATCTCGCTTTATTCTGGTAAAAATAATGCATCGCTCTCAAGGATTCTTCCGGTGTATACGGAATGGAACTGATTGCTGCGGTAGGTGAAATAACACCTCTATCATTGTCAGGACTGTGCGCAGTGTATCCTAAAGACCCATCTGCATTTCTCGTATAACTTGCAGTAAGACCCCAATTGTTTACACCATAACCTGCATAGCCCAATGGATTGCTAACACAATATTGGTAATTTATTTTTGAATGGTTTACGGCAACGGTTTTATAATTTGCCGCGTATTGATCGGACAAGTTAGTTGGATCCAATCCTAAAAATGAGTAATGACTGAAGAATAATGGACCGCCATTTTGAGGTGAGCCTGAATGATTCAACACCAAAGGGAATCCATAAGGAGCGCCCGCTGATCTAATTCCGCCGTTACTAGCCCAACCTTGGTTATAAACAGCTGGCGTAATAGCAAACTCTGGAGACGAAGCGGCAAGTACATAGGTAATCATTGTTTCGTTATACCCTGTCAATCTTAAATTAATGGCGAAGTCATTTTCAGGGCTCCAGTGCCAATACAGCACATTTTGACCTTGTGTGTACCAATCCCACTCCACGCCTTTCCAAAGGACATCCGCTTTATTAGACAAAGCAATTTCTTCAGCCGAGCCTGACTTAAAGTATTCCTGAACACATATCAATCCTTGAACAAAAAGAGCAGTTTCAACTAAATCACCTCCGTCATCAAGAGCACTAAATGCAATAGCATTGCCATTTGTACCATCGATCCAATGTGACCAAGCGCCTCGAAAACGATCTGCGTTTTCAAAAAAGGTGATAATTTGATTTAAACGTTCAAACCCTTCCGATCTGCTAACGTAACCGCGTTCGATACCAACCAAAATACTCATCAATCCAAAACCAGATCCACCAGTGGTGACCGTATTTTGGTCAAAACCAGGGTTTGAAGGGATATAACGCTCACGAGCCGCACCCGAATCAGATTGCGCAAAATCCCAAAAATATTTAAATGTTTCCCGTTGCACCAAGTCCATCATCTCTTCGTCAGATAGTGGTGGAATCGGATTGGGTGGTGGTGTATCATCAACTGGGTCAACGATCACTGGCACAGGAGGAACGCTATCATCAGTCGATGATGAACAGGCCACTAAAAGAGCAAATAGCGTTAATAAAACAAATAATTTTTTCATAGCATTTCTTATTTTACTGTAAATTCAAGAGCTTTTAGTCCGCTTTGGACATCCTCATTATTCATAAACAAATCCCAAATAAAACCAGAACGGTAGTTTTCTATCATCACAGGAATCGGACCTTGATCAATGGCTAAATATCGAGGTTGATACCACGATTTCTCTAAACTAAAGGCATCATAAGGTCCATATTTACCAATTAATGTATCATGCTTGGTATAGAGGTTTTTTAGCATTTGCATACTTTCTTTTGGAGTGTACGGGAATGACGATAAAGCAGCGGTAGGGGAAATAACACTAAAATCATTCCCAGGTCTGTGGCCTTTATAGCCATTGATCGAATAGCTCGAAGTCATACCCCAAATACTATCCCCATAACCTTTAAAGTTTTTAGGGTTTTCCAATGCGTATTCGTAATGGATTTTAGCATGGTTTTTTGTCAATTCCCAATAGTCGGCGTATTGATCGGATATTCTAGAAGGATCCAAACCTAAATAAGAATAATGCGCCCAAAATAATGGACCAATAGCAGCATCATCATGCTCAAAATAGTTAAGCACCAATGGAATATCGTATAATGAATCAGATGATTTAATTGCTCCAGATCGAGCCCATCCGTTATCATAGACGCTTTTTGTAATAGGATATGTGGGCGATGCTGCAGCTAACACATACATGATCAAACATTCATTATAACCACCAACTGGGAAATCCATATCCCAATTATCGGTTGGAGACCAGTGCCAATATAAAACGTCTTCGCCTTTAGTATACCAACTCCATTCAACCTCTTTCCAGAGTGTATCTATACGATCGGCCAACTTCTGTTCTTCGGCATTACCATCTTTAAAATATTCTTTCACAGTCAACATGCCCTGAATTAAAAAGGCTGTTTCGACCAAATCGCCACCAGTATCTTTTGCACTAAAGGGAACTATTTTTCCTGTTTCACCATTCAACCAATGAGGCCAAGCACCATGAAAACGGTCTGCTTTCTCCAAGAAATCTATCATTTGCACATAACGCTTCAGTGCGGCTTCTCTTGTTATGTACCCACGCTTAACACCTACTAAAATGGCCATAAAACCAAAACCAGATCCTCCGGTAGTCACTGTATTCTTGGGTGAACTATTATAAACGTCATCCATGTGGAGACGTTCCCTGGCCAAACCTGAAT
>JBBSOJ010000105.1:0-10348 GCA_038259855.1 Flavobacteriales bacterium | reverse complement strand
TCCGACTACGGATGTATGGACTATAAAAACGAATCAAAACGTCAACAGCGCTATTGTGGTTTATGACATAGTGGGCAAACAAGTGCTCTCGATGTCATCCATAGATTCTGAAATCTTAATTGATGGCTCAAACTTTAAATCGGGGATATATGTGGCTCAAATAACAACCTCTGGAGGTATTGAAATCGTAAAATTAATCAAGAAATAGACCTTAAATAAGGACCATGATTCTTCAAAGAGCACGAATAGATTCGTGCTCTTTTTTTTATAATTAAATGATTGCTTTTGGACGTTAATTTATGTAAACCGTTGTTTTTGATGGACTAAAGACTACCGCTTATCTAAAACTTTGGAGTAATGCGCCACTCTGATTGTATGTTTGTAGTCCCTCAATCTATCAGTATCAAATTAACTTAAATCATGCGATTATGGAATCACACTTATCTTATAATTTCAAAAGACAGTCCGACAATTTCTTTGATTGGTTACTGTACACCGTTAAATCTGAAAAATATCATCAAGCGGAAAGTAAGATCGTCACTTCCGATGATACAGGATTGAGATTGAGCCTATAAATTTTATAAGGTCATCATCCAACTACGTTTCAGTCGTCTGAATTTACGTAATTCACTCCTTAAAATTGGTAAGTAATCTTTACCATTGCTATTACAGCGCTCCAGACGTCTGCAATTGGAGTATAACAAATTGGTCAATCGCTCAAGTGATGCGATATGCTTATGCTTATTATCGGTATGACGCTGTAGCTCGGCATTCACAATTTCTGGTGCCAAGGACGATGATTGCTGAATCATATCTCCCGTAAAATATATGTTTGAATCCTCACTGCCATCAGACCTCAAATAATTTAGATCATGACTGATATAGGTTGAAATACTACGAGAAAGAATAATGATGTCTAGAGCCTTTTTATAAAAAGGCGAGTCAGATAGGTGGTTCGGGACGTGATACATGACAAATTTTGTTAATAATCATTCAAATTTAGGTAGAAGACCGCATATCACGCTTTCGAAATTAAAGCAATTATGTATATTTGCTTTAATAATTAAGTAATAATTGCATAAATTCCTTCGATGATCATAGATGCTCTTAACTGGAAGATTTTAAAGTGTTTACAGATGAATGCGCGCCAATCCAACGCCGAAATCGGGAGAAAGGTTGGGATCAGTTCACCGGCCGTATCAGAACGTATTAAAAAGATGGAAGATGCTGCCATCATTCGCGGATACCACGCTCATATATCACCGATAGAAGCGGGTTACCAACTTAAGGCTATTATTACCCTTCGCGCTTTTATGGGAATGTTAAAGCCTTTTCTGGAGAAGGTGAAAACCTATGATGAGGTTTTAAACTGTTACAGAATTACAGGAAATGAAAACATTGTAATGGAGGTGGTGCTAAAAAATCAAAAGCATTTAGAAACCTTTATTGATCAGCTCATCATCTATGGGGAGACTAAAACCCAAATTGTATTATCTCATACGGTGAGCTTCAACGATGTCAAACCCTTGAAAATTTCCTAATGAAGCTTGATTTGGCGATTTGGAAACGAAACGTTAATAACAGTTGAAATAATTTAGGTACACTGAAATTAGAATTTGCGCTAGCTACATGCTGTCATCAGCATCACCTAAAAAATCATCGGGTTCATCATCCTCTTCGTCATCATCTAAATCTTCAAAATCATCATCATCATCCTCATCTTTGAGATATACCAATTTGATGCCTTCCGGATTAAAAATTCCCCAATCATCACCATCATATTTCCAAAGTTCAAACGTTTTGATCCATTGAATGAATAGCAATCTGAACGCTTCAATTTCATCATGCAGAAGATCAAGATAATCAATATCCTTCAGTCCCAAATCTTCAACATATACGGCATCTCCCAATAAGTCAAAGGCGGCTTTTTTGATGTAAACCGCGTTTTCCATATTATAATCATAAGGCGAATGTGGGTGGGATGCACTGGCAATCAACGAAGGTATTTCTGCGGCATTGATTTCCATTTCCGATAATTTATCTTGAATCAATTCGAGATCAATATCGTCGGCATAGGGCAATTCGGACTCCTTAATGAGTGTAATCAGTGACACCACAAGCTGTTGGATCTCTTTTGCCTTTAAATAAATGGGCGTCTGTTCTTCTGGTCGCATTCGTGTAGAATTAGTCAGTGAAATTACTAATTTCGAGATGATTTGCAATCATTTTTGCGTGTATCCGAGAATTTTCTATAAACCATTTGTGTGTTTCCATACCGCCACAAATGACACCTGCAAGATATAAGCCGTCAACGTTGGTTTCCATCGTATCCGCGTCATAGGTAGGTTTACGAAGCTCGTCATTCGATAATTCCACACCTGCAGAAATTAGAAATTCGAAATTTGGTCTGTAGCCGGTCAATGCCAATACAAAATCATTGGATAGTGATTTGACACCATCTGGTGTTTGGATGGTGACTTCTTGTTTTTCAATTGCGGTTATTTCAGAATCGAAATACACCTCAATGCTGCCTTCTTTAATTCGATTGATGATATCTGGTCGAACCCAATATTTGACGCGTTCTCCAATCTGTTCACCTCTTATAACCATCGTTACCTGTCCACCTTTTCTCCAAATCTCCAGTGCCGCATCTACAGAGGAATTACTGGCACCAACAACTATCACCTTTTGCATGGCATACGCATGCGCTTCATCATAGTAATGGCTCACTTTTGGTAAGTCTTCGCCAGGCACATTCAATGGATTGGGGAGGTCATAAAAGCCAGAAGCAATCACGACTTTTTTGGAAGTATACGATTGCTTACCGGTAACAATATGGAACTCATTATCGACCTTGTTTAAAGATGTTACTTTTTCATATAGATGAATGTTGAGTTGATTGGAAGTAGCGACCCGACGGTAATATTCCAAAGCCTCGTCTCTCGTTGGTTTAGGATTATTGCTGATGAAGGGTATGCCATCAATTTCAAGCTTTTCAGATGTTGAAAAGAACGACATGTTCTTTGGATAGTTATAAATGGAATTTGTGAGCGGACCTTTCTCGATGACCACGTAACTCCAGCCTCGCTTCTTACATTCCAAAGCACAGGCAATCCCGATGGGTCCCGCTCCAATAATTACGATATTAAAATGTTCACTCATTGTCACTGCTCTTCATTAGAAGTATTCAAAAATCGTTTTAAAATAAACAACAAAAATATGCCTATTGATCCAAGTACGGCCATTAAAATCCATGTATTATCGAATCCAAAGCGATCGATAAAATTGAAACCAAGGTTGTGACCAAAGACATGCGAGATAGAAAAAGCAATGCTATAGAGCGCCATATATTCACCTTGTCGTCCACGTGTTGATCTCTTTAAGGAAAAAGCATTCGAGAATGGAAATACAATCATTTCTCCAATGGTCATGACGATCAAACTGATCACAATCAGTGCTATCAGTGTGTTATTGATTAAAAATAAATAACTTACGGATGTCAGTACCAATCCGAAGATCATCAATCCGACTCTTGTGTAGCCTTTTTGCTCTAGCCACTTGATCAATGGCATTTCAAAAATGAATACTATTAGACCATTCAAAGCCATTAACAACCCAATCTCAAATTCTGATAAGCCAATGCCTGTTTTGTAGAAATAGGGAAGGGTTGACAAAAATTGGAGAAACACGATTCCAAAGATGGTCATGGCCACCAGAAAAATTAAAAATCCTTTATCAGTATAGGCTGATTTTGGATGCTCGTTAACAATAACATCAAGCACCTTTGATTTTTTAGGATGCAATACATTGAGGAGCGCCAAAGCGGCAACAATACAAGTGATACCATCTAGCCAAAAAAGGCCAGCATAGCTCATTTTTAAGATTATAAGGCCGCCAATGGCAGGCCCCGCTGAAAATCCAAGATTAATGGCGAGCCTTATTAGGGTAATACTTCTGGTCTTATTTTCAGGCTTGCTGTAAGCACTTAAGGCCACGAACATGGCCGGGCGAAACATGTCCGCTACCGTCATTAATATAAAGATTCCGATACAAAGACTTGTGAAGGTATTTAGAAATTGCATCCCTATAAATAAAAAGCCACTCAATAGTAAACTAAACACCATCACTTTATAATAACCTATTTTATCCGTCATTTTACCACCCAACCAAGAGCCTGCAACGCTTCCCAAACCAAAAGCGCTCATGATCCAAGCCACATCGGGACGGGAAAAGTTTAAATCTGTTGTCAGGTAAATGGATAGAAACGGGATCACCATCGTGCCCGCTCTATTGATGAGCGTAATTAACGCCAACCACCACACTTCCCGAGACAGCCCCTTGAACGTGTTTAAATAGGCATGACCTACATTGTGATATAAAAAATTGAAAATTTTCATGACAATTGGTAGTTGGTGAAATATAAAAAGTCCGACGCTAACGTCGGACTCTCATAAGGTTTTTGAATGTATACTAAAAACATCATAACATATAACAAGCCCGAGACTCCATAATCGAGGTTCGTTTGTAATTATATGTAATGACGCATTGGTGCATAAATTTTATTTTTTTCGAAGTTCAAAGCTAGTCAAAATATCTTTAAGTTGTATTTTTGAGCATTCACTTTTTTATTCTAAACTGCTATGAGACCACTCTTTTCGTTTTTTTTTGGACTTCTTTTTATTGTCAGTTGTGCCCAAAATAAAACCACTGACTTGGGCAAAACGCCTTTTCAAAAAAAAATGAATTCTGAATTTAAGGATGCTTCAAAATCGCCTCTTAAAAGCAGGGATTTGAAGAAGTTTAAGGGATTGGATTTTTTTGAGTACGATTCAAGCTTTGTTGTTACTGCTAAAGTTACCCGTTTGGAGAATTCAAAGTCATTCAAAATGAAAACCACCACGGACAGAGTGGAAGATTATATTATTTACGGAGAATTGACATTTGAGCTTCAAGGAAAGCCTTTTAAATTAAACCTTTATCAAAACCAAGATCTGACAACAGAGGAAAGTTTCGAAAATTACCTTTTCTTGCCATTTTTGGATGATACCAATGGTGATGAAAGTTATGGCGGTGGGCGTTATATTGATATGAGAATTCCAGAAGGTGAAGTGATCAAGATTGATTTCAATTCAGCCTATAATCCTTACTGTGCCTATAACGAAAAATTTTCATGTCCGATCGTACCGAGGGAAAATTATTTGGAGTTGGAGATTCGAGCAGGCGTGAAGGCCTTTAAAAAACAGTAGCAAATTTCTTCAGACGTTACAGCGCTTTCAGATTGAACTCATTTATATTATAATGACTCAAACTTACAACGCTATTTTTTGACGGAACTTACGCCTTTGCCAAGAAAATACCAGCAAATACGGCCAAAAAGGCTATAACGAAGCTCGCCATAGTATACAAGGCGAACATGGTAAAATCGCCTGATTTGAGAAATGCATGATTCTCATAAGCGAAGGTTGAGAAGGTGGTAAATCCACCGCAAAAACCTGTTGCCAAAAACAAGATTTGATTTTGGGAAAGGGTATTTTGTTTGACAGCAATTCCTAATATGAACCCGATTAAAAGACTTCCAATAATATTGGCTGCAAAGGTTCCATACGGAAATCCAGTTTCAGCAGCGTTGAGGTATTTTCCAATGATATATCGTAAGACACTTCCGAATCCACCACCTAAAAACACCAAAAGAACCTGTTTCACAATGGTGTGTTAATCGTTTCGACAGTCAGTTCCTCTTTAATCGGAATATAGATCTCAGTTAAATAATTGGCCGGATTTGGAATATTCCCGGGATCATTCAAGTATATTTCGAAAGGATGTTGTTCTGATGCTTCAAGGTTATTGGTTTTCAAATAAGTCGTTGCTGTGTCCCAAGCTTCGCCCAAATTGCTATAATCTCCTTTCAAAGTAACTTTCACTGCTCTGGTCTTATCATAATAGCCACAAAGGATATTTCCACCATCAGCAATCACCACGCGATCTCTCACCGGAATGGCATTGCTCATGATGACATTGCCATTGTCATTCATTTCATTATAAATCGTAAAAGGCATACCACTGGATTTTATATTATTATCATCCATAAAATTTAAGATACTGGCATATTGCTGCGCCATCATGTTGCTGACATTACCAGCTGATGCCGATGTTGTCTTGTACATATAAAAGCCACCGCCATATTCCGTTATGCCATTGGCTTCAATAGTATATACCTTCATGCTGTTGACGACGATGCTATCTATTTTTTCAAATTCACTTTCAAAATGCGATGCGATTTGCGTTTCCATGCCACCTGTGAAGGCTGCATAGGCTTTGAACATAAATGATAAATTGTCCCCTTTAATGGTGCGAGTGACATCCGTTGTTCCATCACCGTTGGACTTTAAAGTCCAAATAACATCAGATGGAGGGTACTCGTCAACGGTCATTGTTTGCTCAATACGCGTCGGCTTGTCTAGCGATGTGGTAGTCATGGTCCCGATTTGGCCGTCATCATTCCATGAATAAGAACTTCCGACGCCTTCCGTTTGTTCTGGAAGTGTTATTTTGATATTTGGATTTTCTTCTTTCCAGGATGACCAAGCTTCCCAATTTTTAAAATCACTGATGTTCTCGTAAATGACAGCAGCTGGAGCCTTGATCGTTTGACTTCTTGTCACCTCAAATGAATTTGGTTGAACAGCAATGTATATGGATAGACCAATAATGGCAATTAGGAAAAGGAATAGAATGTATTTTAAGAATTTCATTGACGATGGACGGTTTTTTGATTAGTAATAGTGTCGTATGATCAAAGGTACTAATTTTTAAGATATTCCGATTTACATTTAAAGTGAAAGCTAAATGAAAATGCGGGTATTTTCTTTCAAGTAAAAAAATATGACTTTGAAGTGTTTAATTTAAATTTTTGGACGTTTTTATAAGTCCACAAATTTTAGATAAATGCAAATTTTATAAAGGCTATAAACAGTAAAAAAGAAATAAAGGCAATCAATACCCAAATGCTGCCCGAGTAATACTTTTTGTGAAGCTGAAAATCTTTTCGATAGGCGTAGATCATAGCGAAAATGAAAGCAATCAGAAATAAAACTCCAAAAATCAATTGACCCTTTGTGAACATATGGTTATTTTTATGCAAAAATAGATAAAGTGGCGCTATTATCTCGGTGCTGAACGACATATCCGTTATAAATTACCACGCTTTTATAAATAAATCCCTATTCGGACATTTAACCATACCACAAAATTAATTTCAAAATGAAACATAAAATTGATGCAGTAAAAGAATTTCATAAAGCATTTAAGCTCGGTCATAGTGAAACCATCAAGGCTGATTTAGGGACAGAAAAAAACATGCTTCGTTATAAATTAATGCGGGAAGAAAATGAAGAATATCTTGAAGCAGCCACCAATAATGACGTGGCAGAGGTTGCCGATGCTTTAGGGGACATGTTATATATTTTATGCGGTACCATTATCGAGCATGGGATGCAGTATAAAATAGATGAAGTGTTTGACGAAATCCAACGCAGTAATATGAGTAAATTGGGCGCTGATGGCGAACCTATTTATCGAGAGGATGGTAAAGTACTAAAAGGACCTAATTATTTTAAGCCAGACATCATGAAAATACTAAAAAGCTAAAAGGCAAATTCCAAATAAAAAATTCCAAATTCCAAATTGCTATTGCAGTAATTGGGATTTGGAATTTTATTTTTGCTTACTGCTTACTGCTTACTGCTTACTGCTTACTGCTTACTGCTTACTGCTTACTGCCTACTAAATTTTATATCTCCAACCGTTTTTGTCTTCTGACAAGTTGTGCTGAATGTCCAACATTTTATTTTTGAAAAATAAGGCATAGGAATCTGATTGCTCTGCTAGCTCAAATACCTCACCACTATGTTCAAAGGCTGAAATTGGACTGATGACAGCTGCGGTACCAGCACCAAATATCTCTTTTAGGTCGCCATTTTGAGCAGCGTCTTTTATTTCTTTCACTGTTACTTGGCGAACTTCAATCTTAACATCATTGTCTTTGGCCAATTGAATAATACTTTTTCGGGTCACACCATCCAAGATTCGGTCACTGATTGGAGCCGTGATCAACGTGTCATTCACTCTGAAGAAAACGTTCATTGTTCCTGCCTCTTCCAAGTATTCATGCGTGTTGGCATCTGTCCAAATAACCTGCTGGTAGCCTTTGGCCTGTGCAAGTGATGTTGGATAAAATTGCGCTGCATAATTTCCTGCTGCCTTGGCAAAACCCACGCCACCATTGGCAGATCTACTATATTGTTCAGCAATCAAAACGCGAACCGCTTGTGTATAATACGCTTTGGCGGGCGAACAGATAATCATGAATCGGTAGTTGTTGGCTGGTGATGCCGAAATAGCTGGCTCCGTCGCAATAACGAAAGGACGTATATAAAGGGAATTTCCTTTGCCAGATTTTACCCATTCTTTATCTAAATTCAATAAGGTGGTAAGACCGTTGAAAAAATGATCTTTAGGGAATTCTGGTATTGCCAAACGTGCCGACGATTTATTGATACGTTCAAAATTCTCTTGCGGACGGAATAAGAATACATTTCCATCATCATCTTTATAAGCTTTCATACCCTCAAACACCGCTTGACCATAATGAAAAACTCGCGCCGAAGGATCCATACTCATAGGACCATAGGGCGTAATTTTTGGCTGCTGCCATTGACCGTCAATATAATCACAGAAAAACATATGATCGGTAAAGGTTCGACCGAAGACGAGATTATTAAAATCGACATTGCCTATTCTAGAGGCGTCTGCCTTTACGATATCGATTTCGGAAGTTGCAAATTTTGTCATTTTTGTTTGATTTGTGGTGCAAAAATACTCAAATAAACTAGTTAAAAAAACCCAATTTCTTTTTTTAAAATATTGGTATCTTTGTTGAAGTAATAAAATTAAAATCAATTCATATTATGAAAAATAGACATGTCTTCGCGATGTTGGTACTTTTAACTGTTTCAATATCATCGATTGGCCAAACTTTACAAGGGGAGCCAGTGCTAAAACAAACCGCTTATCTATCGTTTGGTGAGAACATCAACGACCGAAATGTTACCCCAACAAAGAAAATGACCGAAACGTACAATGCGATGAAAGTCGGTGATACAGTTTCTGTTAAAACAACCGCCAAAGTTGTGGAAGTTTGCCAGTCGAAAGGATGTTGGATGACACTCACTCTTGACAATGGTCAAGAAGCTATGGTAAAGTTTAAGGACTATGCCTTTTTTATGCCAAAGGACATTTCAGGTAAAGATGTGATTCTTAACGGAAAAGCATACGTTAATGAAGTGCCCGTTGATGAACAGCGCCACTATGCAGAAGACGCTGGGAAATCTAAAGAAGACATTGCCGCGATTACCATGCCTAAAAAGACCTTTTCTTTTGAAGCAGACGGCGTATTAATCAAAAAATAATTGGAACGTAAAGTCGTTACAACGGCAGATGGCTCCAAGACGATTCATTTGGTCGATTGGAATGAACATTACCATTCCACCCACGGCGCAATACAAGAAGCAAACCACGTTTTTATAAAACATGGTTTGCTTTTTTTTGTAGATAGTGATCAACAAGAACTTGTCAAAGTAACTGCGATGGAGGATGTCCCTGACCAATCGCCTAAAAGCATTGTCATTTTGGAAATTGGTTTTGGTACAGGTTTGAATGCATTAATTACCTTACTTGAATCACAGAAGCGTCATTTGGAGGTGTCGTATGTTGGTGTTGAAGCATTTCCAGTGACATCAGAAGAACTTGAAGCTATGAATTATTCTGAAGCTTTAAACGTAAAAAGTAATACTGAATTTGAAACTCTGCATCAGGTCGGGTGGGAGACACTTCATAAAATCACATCCACGTTTTCATTGACCAAACAGAAAAAAACGTTTCAGGAAATTGACGATGTCGGACTGTACGATTTAATTTATTTCGACGCGTTTGGGGCACGAGTCCAGCCAGAATTATGGACGGAAGACATCTTTAAAAAAATGTACGATGCTTTAAAACCCCAAGGTGTATTAACAACCTATGCTGCCAAAGGTAGTGTGCGACGTGCGATGATCGCCGTTGGTTTTAATGTTGAAAAATTACCCGGACCTCCAGGAAAACGTGAAATGCTAAGAGCCAGAAAGGGCTTTTAGCATTCGGCATTTCTTTGCCACATGCTAAGAGCCAGAAAGGGCTTTTAGCATTCGGCATTTCTTTGCCACATGCTAAGAGCCAGAAAGGGCTTTTAGCATTCGGCATTTCTTTGCCACATGCTAAGAGCCAGAAAGGGCTTTCAGCATTCGGCATTCTG
>JBBSOJ010000104.1:0-10356 GCA_038259855.1 Flavobacteriales bacterium | reverse complement strand
GACTTGGTTCTGCATCTATCAATTTCCCCCAACGATAACGCGACATGGTATAGGTCAAATAGGCTTGCTTTTCAGCCCTTGTCAATGCCACATAAAACAAGCGACGCTCCTCTTCCAACTCACTTCTAGTATTCATACTCATTCCACTTGGAAACAGATCTTCTTCCATCCCTACAATAAATACGCATGGAAATTCCAATCCTTTGGCCAAATGAATCGTCATTAGTGCGACTCGGTCATCATCTCCTTTATCATTATCCAGATCGGTTGCCAAGGCTACATCTTGTAAAAACTCTGCAATGTCGTCGGATGCATCGGCCAATTCCTTTTGCCCCTCGACGAAATCCTTGATACCATTAAGCAATTCCTCGATGTTCTCCATTTTGGAAATACTTTCAACAGAGCCTTCGGTATTATATTCGCGGATGATCCCTGTCACTTTCGTAACTTCTTCAGCAAGTTCAAACGCATTGGCTGTTTGATTCATAACCTGAAAACTTTCAATCATGGTCACGAAATTGATCAACTTATTTTTCGTTCCAGAATTTATATTGATATCCAACTGGTTGAGATGTTTCATGACATCAAAAATGGATTTATTGTATCCATTTGCCGCTACAATTAAGCGATCTAACGTCGTCTGCCCTATCCCTCTTGCCGGAAAATTGATCACCCTTTTTAGCGCTTCTTCATCAGCGGGATTAATCACCAATCGCAAATAGGACAATACATCCTTTATTTCCTTTCGCTGATAGAAGGACAATCCACCGTAGATTCTATAGGGGATATTACGTTTTCTCAAGGCGTCCTCCATGGCTCTAGATTGCGCATTGGTACGATAGAGAATTGCAAAATCAGAATTAGGAAGCTGCTGCTCCATTTTGGTTTCGAAAATAGTGCTCGCCACATAACGGCCCTCGTCACCATCGGTCATCAAACGATTTACTTTTATCTTTCCACCTTCGTCATTCGCTGTCCAAACAATTTTATCGAGTTTGGTTTTATTCTTGTCAATCACCGAATTGGCAGCGTTGACTATGTTTTTGGTAGAACGGTAATTTTGCTCCAACCTAAAGACTTTGACATCATCATAATCTTTCTGAAAGTTAAGAATGTTGTTGATATTTGCTCCTCGAAAGGCATAGATACTTTGAGCGTCATCACCAACCACACATATATTTTGAAACCGATCGGATAGGGCTCTAACAATCAAATACTGCGAATGATTCGTATCTTGATACTCATCAACCAATATATACCGAAATCTATCTTGATAGCGAGCCAACACTTCAGGAAAGCGCGTTAGCAATTCATTGGTCCTTAATAAGAGATCATCAAAGTCCATGGCGCCTGCCTTGAAGCAACGCTCTACGTAAGTCTTATAAATTTCACCCAAGCGCGGTCGTTTTGCCATGGCGTCCGCCTCAATCAATTCAGGATTTTGAAAATAGGCCTTTACTGTAATCAAACTGTTTTTGTAAGAGGATATTCTCGAATAGACCTGTTTGTATTTATAGACATCCTTGTCAAGATTCATTTCTTTGATTATGGCAGAAATCAAGCGTTGGGAATCTTGGGTATCGTAAATGGTGAAATTGCTTGGATAGCCTAATTTATCTGCCTCATATCGAAGTATCTTGGCAAAAACGGAGTGAAAGGTTCCCATCCAAAGATTTTTACCCTCACTTTTCCCCACAATATCAGAAATTCGAGATTTCATCTCTTTGGCCGCCTTGTTCGTAAACGTCAATGCCAAAATATTAAAGGGATCGACGCCTTCACTCATTAAATAGGCAATTCGAAAGGTCAAAACCCGTGTTTTACCAGAACCCGCCCCAGCAATGATGATCATGGGACCATCTTTCTGTAAAGTTGGCTCTAATTGTGCTTCATTCAACTGACTTAAATACTTCTCCAAATCGATACAATTTTAAAGTTGTGAAATTAAGGATTGCTGATGTTTTTAGAAGTGGAATTTTAGATTAATTATAAACAAATTCCCCTTTGTTGGACTAAATCTGCCCATAAAAAATGATGAGCTTGCTCATCATTTTCAAATTAAGTACATCTGCAAATGTATAATGCAATTGCAAAAACCATTACTTTTCACCGTCACCTGTCAGCGCGCTTAAGAGACCTGCACGGGCATTGAGCCAAACGAAATTGAAAATGGACTTCGTGTTATCACGTTCAATCGTTTTTTTAGCCCCTTCTCGAAACCCTTGGGAAGCTTCATTGCTGTCTTTTTTAATAAATAAATTCGCAACTACTGATAAAAATCTATTTTTTTCCTGTCCATCTTTTCCTAGTACAGACACTTTAAAATCATCATATTTGGTTTTAAAGTCCACCGTAGAAGTAACAGCATTGCCATCTATCGTCATGTAAGTCTTCAACAAATCGCCTTCAAATACAACATTTAAATTTGGCTTTGAAAAAGGATTTAAGTCAGGAGCGGGCAATCGGCCAATGTCGGCTTTAAATATAAAATTATCTGACGTGCTATTCAC
This sequence comes from Flavobacteriales bacterium, assembly GCA_038259855.1. Classification (GTDB taxonomy): domain Bacteria; phylum Bacteroidota; class Bacteroidia; order Flavobacteriales; family Flavobacteriaceae; genus JBPOFM01. The sequence goes on along the minus strand of JBBSOJ010000104.1, from coordinate 7,846 downwards.
ATCAAAATACCAATTGACATGCAGAGGCGTTGACTTCATAAAAATCGCATCGAGCTCTACATTGGTCTTTTCAGAAGGTGGATAGGTGTTTGAGAGATTGTCAATTGAAATATCCATTTTTGAAAATCGTAATTCCCCAGCAGAATGATCCTCTTTTACTTTTTCAGAATAATTGATCGTGCCATTTTTCAATTCGACTTTACTTAAAGTCAAATCTATCTTAAGATCACGTAGCAGCTTACTATACAGATACTTAATTTCTGTATCATCAGCAATCAGTTTATCGCGATAAATATCTAGGATAGGGTTTTCTAAAATCAGTTTCGGACTTTTAAAATAGAATGTTGTGTCCTGATTAAAACCGAATTCATGATCTAAAATATCGATACGATCCACTCTAAAATCTACATGATCACGTTCAATAGAGATCATCCGCGATAGCTGTGCTTTAGAATAGGTGGTGTACAATCTCAACTGATTGAAACGTAATAAGGATTTGCTCAAATCAGATTTACCAATTTGAAGATCATCAAATTCATTCATTTTATAAAAGACACTGTCAAACCCGAATTCATAATTGGAAAACTCCAAAGGAATCGCCTTTTTCGAAATGTCATCATTGTACTCTACATCAAAGATTTTTAATGATGCGTTTGAGGCTTTCAATGTCAAACTATCCGTTTTACCATCTTTTATTACAAATTCACCATTGGTTATAATAAATTGCTCAACATAAATTTTAGGTGATTTTTGGACTTTATCTGATGACTTCACTTTGTCATCTTCGGAACGCTTTTTATTGATGTAAGTCACATATGGTGATGTTATTTGGATGGTTTCGATCGCTATCTTATCTTCAGTCAGATAATCCCAATAATCGACATCCTCAATTAAAATGGCCTCCATGGCATTCGTCAAAACAATACTATCTCTTGTCGAACCGAATACGGTCAATTTAGGATTTCCCATTGAAACGCTTCCACTCAAGATACTCACATCCAAAGTTTCATACTCTATTTCAATATGTTCTGGCAAACCGTCTGATAAAAAATTCTCGATCTTGGAAGTGGCGACTTTTTGCGCAATGACAATTCCTATTACACACAAAAAGACCACTGATATGACGCTTAATAGCACGATTTTTAGATGTTTTTTCATTTGATAAAGATATACTTTTTGTGAGGATAATATTTTAAATATCTTTACTCAAAATCAACAATTATGAATGAAATTTCATCTGTTTTAAATGCCATTAGTTGGTGGATGTGGATCCTGATACTACTTGTCATCATTGCCTTGCGGGACATTTTTTTACAACGGAAACACACCATCATCCATAATTTCCCCATTGTTGGACATTTTAGATACCTATTGGAGAAAATCGGTCCAGAACTACGGCAATATCTTGTGGCGAACAATCGTGAAGAATTACCATTTAACCGCATTGAACGTGGCTGGATCTATGCATCATCCAAACATGAAAATAATTACGAAGGCTTTGGAACGGATCGCGATATTTATGCGTCCCAACATATATTCATCAATAACGCGATGTTTGCTTTCAAAATCAAAGAAGGCCATCCAAATTACACCAATAATAGTTTTGTGCCGTGTGCCAAAGTCATGGGAGCATATAATAAAAGACAAAAACCTTACCGGCCCGCATCTGTGATCAACGTATCAGCCATGAGTTTTGGTTCGCTGTCAGCAAAAGCCGTTGAATCCATCAATAAAGGTGTGAAATTAGCTGGAGCGTATCACAATACTGGTGAAGGTGGCTTGTCGCCCTACCACAGCTTTGGGGGTGACGTTATCTTTCATTTTGGAACGGGATATTTTGGCGTTCGTGACGATGAAGGCAATTTTTCTTTAGATAAATTAGTGACATTGGCAAACAACAATAAGTTTGTCAAAGCGATCGAGATTAAATTATCTCAAGGTGCAAAGCCAGGCAAAGGTGGTGTGTTGCCAGCATCCAAAATTTCAAAAGAAATAAGCGAAATCAGAAATGTGCCTATGGGCAAGGATGTGCTATCGCCTCCAACCCACTCGGCTTTTTCAAATGTTACAGAACTTTTAAAGCTTATTGAAGACATTGCAAATGCGACAGGCTTGCCCGTGGGGATCAAGGCCGCTATTGGCAAATTACAGCAATGGGAAGAATTGGCAGATCTTATGGTTTCCACAGGGAAAGGTCCCGATTTTATCACGGTGGATGGTGGCGAAGGCGGCACAGGAGCAGCGCCTCCAAGCTTTGCGGATCACGTGTCCTTACCTTGGACGTACGGTTTCAGCGATCTGTACAAATTATTTCAAGAAAAAAACCTGACAGATCGGATTGTATTTGTTGCCAGCGGGAAACTTGGTCTTCCTGGCAAGGCCGCCATGGCCTTTGCCATGGGAGCTGATTGTATCAATGTCGCTAGAGAAGCCATGATGAGCATAGGCTGTATTCAAGCACAGCTATGCCATACAAATCGTTGTCCAAGCGGTGTGGCAACCCAAAACAAATGGCTACAAAACGGCATCAATATCCCTTTAAAATCGGAGCGACTAGCGCAGTATTTTAAAACATTTAGAAAGGAACTCCTAGAAATCACCCATGCTGCAGGCTATGAACATCCGTGTCAATTCAAAATGACCGATGTCGACCTGAATGTGGATGATTCCTATCTCTCTAAAGAATTAGATAAAACATTTCAATACACTAAGACGCCGGTGCCATTTGAGAGCATGGAAACATTGCAGAAATGCATGTATCTAGGAGGAAAGAACCTTGAAAAAGCTTAATTTCAGAGAATATCATTTTTTATTCCCCAGACATTTTTTTTCATTTGTCAGATTTATAAAAACATCTTATGTTTGAACAACCAAATTTTTAGCTATGAGCGCAGATAGAGTGATGGACCTTTTCTTAACCGCGATTCCTTCCTTAATTACAGGATTGATTGCCTACTATTTTTTTAAAGAACATACAAAAAATGAAGACGGCAGACGACGCTTCTTATTGCACAAAGACTTACAGGCATCATCGCTTCCGTTGCGACTTCAGGCCTATGAAAGAGTCGCGATTTTTTTAGAACGCATTACACCTTCAAAATTACTTATTAGAGTATCACCATTATCCTCAAATAAAGAAGATTACGAATCCTTACTTCTAGCTAGCATTGAACAAGAATTTGAGCATAATCTGTCACAACAAATCTACATCTCCGATGATTGTTGGAAGATTACAACCGCTGCAAAAAACGCCACAATTCAATTAATTAGAAAGGCGAGCCTACTCGAAAAAACGGATACGGCCAATAAATTGAGGGAAGTTGTTTTAACAGAAATGATGGAAAAATTAGCGCCTAGTGATGCTGCACTTTCATTTATTAAAAAGGAAGTAAGTGAGATGTGGTAGAAGAATTTATTCTTTATCCAATTCCAGCGGACTGCTCTCCTCATCTTTAAATTTGGCAAAGTTGAATCCGCTCTGCCACCACTGCGTCATTTTATCCTTTTCAAATATCAACGAATTGGTGGTAAGAACCGTAGGTGTATAATAAAAATTGATGATTGCATTTTGATTTGTGGCCACAAATTTGCCAATTCTGATGTTCTGGTTTTCGATTCTATCCAGCATATAGGCAAACATATTGGTTAAAAGGGAAAACGCATTTAGCGAAGGCATTCGATTAAAAACAGTCGTTTCGGTTTGAAGAATAATAGCATCAACTGTTGTGGCTCCGCGCTTAATAGCTTCTTCAATCGGCACCATAGACCCCAAGCCACCGTCCGCATATTCACAGCCATCTTTTTTTGCTAAAGACATAAATGGCGTGTAGTTACAAGAGATCCAAACCCATTCTATAAAATCATCATAACTTAAGTCTTTTACAGATTTATATTCTACCTGATTTAGAGATAGATTAGAGACTGTTACCACCACATCAGCTTTAAGCTTTTGTAATGCCTGAAATCCTTCGACTGTAACATGCTCCTTAATCAATTTTTTGAGTTGATGACTCTCTCCAAAGGTTTTACTTCCTCCTAAAATATTTCGAAGCACATTAAAATGATGGATGCCAATGGTTTCGATGCCATTTTTCTTTTTGATGTTAAATGGACACACACTAAAAATTGAATCCTGGGTTACGCTTGTGTAAATTTCTTTTATTTCGGCGACTTTATTTAAGGCGAGATGCGAGACCAACAAGCTTCCTGTTGAAGTGCCAATGAACAAGTCATAGTCCAGTTTTTTATGCTCAATAAGATATTGCGCAACACCACCAGCAAATGCACCTTTGCTTCCTCCTCCTGAAATGACCAATGCTCTCATTTGATGTTTGTTGTAGAGTTGTTTGTTTTTTAGCTGAAATATGATAGCAAAAAACCAAACTTCAGCAATCTTTAATCGTTAATCGTTAATCGTTAATAATCTATCAATCATAATCTTATAAGCTTCAACTGCTTTCAATTCCTCCAGCAACCCTTTAGCGAACTGTTGAAATCGCCAATTATGGTGTTTAGAGGCGTCCATCAAGTTTCGGACTGAAACTTCATCAAAGCCATTGATTAATTTGATATAATTGAACGCATTCATTCGTAATTCAAAACCGTATTTAGGGTTCGAATACTCTTTTAGCTCCTCAAATATAGCTTGTTTTTTATCAGGTTGATATTCCAAAGTGTTCAAATTTAGAGCCAACCAAAGGAGACGCACGTTATAATCGCTAAATCCAAAGACATCCTTCGTTTGATTCAAATACTTCACTCGTTCCTCTGGGAAATTGACCCAAAGATTGTACAAAGCAGATTCAATTGTAACATACGATTTATCATTTAGCAATGACTCATAGCTTTTTTTGAGCACTAACGGAATTTTATCCATGTTTTGGGCAATTGCCTGCCGAACTTCCCAACTATTCCTAAAATCGTCGTTTGTGATGCGGTTTGGCATTTGTGAAACAATCTTCACTTTCGCTTTATCAGATAAATCTGAAGCGAGATAATCTTCGCATTTTGGCGTGTAAGGGTCGCAGTCCACCATGTCATATTCACGAATAAACTGCGATTTTTGAAGACTTTTGGCCATAACGTCTTGCGGAAGCGCCACATTTTCCAACCAACTGTTCACAAATTCACTCACATCCTGACCACTCGCCTGCTCGACTTCGGTAATGAAATCAGAGGTTTCAACATTTTTATATTCGTGTTTCAGTAGATAATTTTTCACAGCTGACTTAAACGCCTCTTCGCCAATCTGCTCATTCAAAACATGCAACGCCCAACATCCTTTCTGGTAAAACGTTAAGCTACTTGATTTTGGGTCAAGCAAAGATGTGCTTTCGCCTGCTTTTTCTTGCGCCAAAAGTTGTTGTGCATATTCATTTAATCGCCAATAATAATAGTCCTCACCAAACAAATCACGTTCAGCCAATAGCGCGTAATACGTTGCAAATCCCTCTTGTAACCAGTGATGAGTACCACTCGTTTCTGTAATCAAATTGCCAAACCATTGATGCGCCAACTCGTGTGCATTCACGTTCACGTAATTTCGGTCTTTAAATCCGATGGAATCTGTCATTAATGCATCTGAAAATAGCGTCAATGTCGTGTTTTCCATGCCTGAATATAGAAAATCCTTGACTGGCACTTGCTTATATACTTCCCATGGGTAAGGTACACCAATTTCTTCTTCGAGAAAATCGAACATCTCTTTGCTGTAGCGATAGGTTGGTTCCACTTTGGCCGAATCTTCTGGATAATAGTAATACTCAAGCGGGATACCGCTTTTGGATGTTTCCGTTTTTTTACTGTAGTTGCCGATGGCGAGTGCGACGAGATAGCTAGACATTGGCTTGTTCATGTTAAAATGCCAAGTTTTTGTAGAATCAAATTCTACAACCTTCAACAATTCCCCATTTGACACAACCTCATAATTCTTATCGAAATTAATCGTTAAATCAAATTCGATTTTATCATTCATGTCATCGATACTTGGCAACCAATTACTTGTGTACTTGCCTTGACCTTGTGACCAAATTTGATTTCCAACAAAGTATAATGCTTTTTTTGGGTGAACTTCAAATATGATTTCCAACGTATTACCAATAGAGGGCTTGAAATCATCGACCAACCAAAGCTTATCTTTCGTGGTAATATTGGTGATTTGCTTATTATTAAACACTGCTTTTTGGATTTTAAAATTTTTCGCATCAATGAAAATGGAGTCCGTTTCTTTTAAAATGTCGTAGGTATAAAGAATAGAACCTTTTACCGAAAAAGACTCTTTATAAATTGAAATATTGGCATACGCGGTTGTGAAGTTCACATATTCGGCTTGTTGCGCTGATACAATACCACAAAAGAGCAAGCTTAATATTGAGCAAAATCTAGTCATAACGAGTTTTTAGCAATCATTAGACCAAAATAAGAAATATAATTGGCCACAAAGAATAGCTTTAGCCAATCTTGAATTTAATTTGAAAAATTACTGCCCCAGTATATAATTAAATATTTTTCTAATGAGAGCCATGGCTTTGAGCCAAAAAGGTTTTAAGACTTCTCTAAAATATCTTAAATTCGCTACCATGAACACCAATCTCCAAACTCCCATCGATTATTTAAAAGGCGTTGGGCCCAATCGCGCAGCTTTGCTTCGCAGCGAGCTTGGTATTCATACCTATCAGGATTTAATCAACCTCTTTCCAAATCGTTACATCGACCGAACGCAATATTACAAAATCAATCAGTTGGAACGAAATAGCGCTGATGTTCAGATTATTGGTGAAGTTACAGGCTTTAAAGAAGTTGGGGAAGGCCGAGGCAAACGTTTGGTTGCGACTTTCAAAGATGATACAGGTTTTATGGAATTGGTCTGGTTTCGTGGTCAAAAATGGATTCGCGAGAGCATCAAACTGCACAAACCGTCTGTGATTTTCGGAAAAACCAATTGGTTCAACGGTAATTTCAACATGCCACATCCCGAAATGGAATTGCAGGAAGAACATGAAAACAATCTTCGTTCTGCCATGCAACCCATTTATCCATCTACTGAAAAATTGTCGAACAATGGAATTACGAATCGTGTCGTCAACAAAATTATGCAGCAATTATTTCTTGAGACGAAAGGTCGTTTTGATGAAACGCTTTCCGAAAACCTGATGTCCGAATTAAAATTAATTTCCAAAAATGAGGCACTTTTTAACATTCATTTTCCACAGAATCAGGAGCTGTTGACGAAGGCACAATTTCGTTTGAAATTCGAAGAATTATTTTACATCCAACTGCAACTCATTATCAAAAATCTGATTCATAAATCGAAAATTAAAGGTTATAATTTCGAACATGTTGGCGATTACTTTAATACCTTTTTTACAGACCATTTACCCTTCGAATTGACCAACGCCCAAAAACGGGTTTTGAAAGAAATCCGAGCCGATTTGGGAAGCAATGCACAGATGAACCGATTATTGCAAGGAGACGTTGGTTCTGGGAAGACCATTGTGGCGCTCATGTCAATGCTAATCGCACTTGACAACGGTTTTCAAGCTTGCCTAATGGCTCCGACTGCTATTTTGTCAGTCCAGCATTATAATGGACTACAAATGATTTGTAAAGATTTGAATATCAGAATTGAATTACTACAAGGTTCAACCAAAGCTTCAAAACGACGAAAAATACACGAAGCTCTTGAAAATGGCGAATTAGACATCCTAATTGGTACCCATGCCCTACTCGAAGATAAGGTAAAATTCAAGAATTTAGGGCTTGCTGTCATCGATGAACAACATCGTTTTGGAGTCGCTCAACGAAGTAAATTGTGGCACAAAAACACATCGCCTCCACAAGTCTTAAT